>NZ_JBIUXX010000078.1:0-20888 GCF_044744235.1 Pseudomonas sp. NPDC087346 | reverse complement strand
GGAATAGAGATTAGACGGGCTATAATGCGGCGCAACAAATGCACTCGTAGCTCAGCTGGATAGAGTACTCGGCTACGAACCGAGCGGTCACAGGTTCGAATCCTGTCGAGTGCACCATTTAAGAGTCACTTACAGCAATGTAAGTAACTTGGCTTCAACCAGTTGTGATCTGGTCTAAAAACACAAATGCACTCGTAGCTCAGCTGGATAGAGTACTCGGCTACGAACCGAGCGGTCACAGGTTCGAATCCTGTCGAGTGCACCATTTAAGAGATATTTGCAGCAATGCAGGTAGCTTGGCTTCAACCAGTTGTGATCTGGTCTAAAAACACAAATTGCACTCGTAGCTCAGCTGGATAGAGTACTCGGCTACGAACCGAGCGGTCACAGGTTCGAATCCTGTCGAGTGCACCATATACCGAAAAGCCCGCGTTTATCGCGGGCTTTTTGCTGTCCGGGATTTGGATTTTTCTTTCACGCATCCCCTCTCATCAAAACTCACCACTGCGCTACGCCCGCGCTTTGGTTTGTATTGCCAGGCAGTGCTCGAATTGCGAATGCTGACCTTGTCTGGCTTGCCCAGCACGGCTTCGACATCCCTTTGATCCATCCCGGCAATGATCCGCTGATTGATGATCGCTTCACGACGTTGTCTGGCATCGATCAGATTTGCGCATTTACCTTCCCGAGAGCCGACAATGCCCGGCTCGCGCCTTTTAGTATTCATACCGGATGTTTCTTCGTGGTTGGCTTCCGGCATCACGGCGACAACCGATCCCGGAAAATAAGGGCGTACTTCCTGCTGCGTAAGGCGTTCATCGCTCGCGCAACTCATCGTTGTGAAGGTAATGCCGCCGTCGGCAGCTTCGCAGCGGTGAATCGCAGTCGCGGCCCCGGTGCGCGGCAGGCAGAGCAGGGCGGTGATGAAAAAAATGACTGTTTGAGATGGCATTCGACGTCCTCCATGACGATCTATGCTCAAGGGTAGCCGCTACATTTTTCGGCGCAGGTGTGTTTTCTTTTCAGGATGAGTCGTCGCATTTGCACGGATCAGGAGAGCGCTCAGGTTTGTCACGCAAGCGCTTGTTTCAGCCGTGATTTTTTAACGTTTTAAACCGTCAGGCGTGTATCATTGCGCCCGTCAGCCCCGCCGGGGCTTGTGGAATACCTCCATGGACTTACCCAGTAGTTACTCAGTACCCCGTTTTACCAATCATGAATTGACTGATTGATCCTTCCGGCGTGCCCCGCTGCTGGGAGTGGAGTTCGCCTATGTCTGAAATCGAAGTAAAGAAAACACAAGAAAGCCTGCAGGATCGTCTGGCTCAGGTCGTTGAGCTGCTGCAGCGCCAGCGGGTCGTCGAAGACCTGACTCATCGCCAGGAAGGCCAGAATCAAGACCGGGTGGAAAACCTGGTCCACCGGCAGAATCTCGTCGAGCTGCAACGCAAACTCGATGATCTGCACTCCGCCGACGTTGCCTACATCCTTGAAGCCTTGCCGCTGAGCGATCGACTGACGCTCTGGCAACTGGTCAAGGCTGACCGCGACGGCGACATTCTTCTCGAAGTATCCGATTCCGTTCGTGAAACGCTGATCGCCGACATGGACGATCACGAGCTCCTGGCTGCGGCCAAGGACATGGACGCCGACGAACTTGCTGACCTGGCCTCCGAGCTGCCGCGAGACGTCGTCCATGAGCTGATGGAAACGCTCGACCTGCAACAACGCGAGCGTGTGCGTTCGGCCCTGTCCTATGACGAGGAGCAGGTCGGCGCGCTGATGGACTTCGAGATGGTGACCATCCGCGAGGATGTCAGCCTTGAAGTGGTTCTGCGTTACCTGCGTCGCCTGAAAGAGCTGCCGGGTCATACCGATAAGTTGTTCGTAGTCGATTACGACGGCGTGCTCAAGGGCGTGCTGCCGATCAAGCGTTTGCTGGTCAACGACCCGGATAAACAGGTTGCCGAGGTCATGGCCAGCGATCCGGTGAGTTTCCATCCGGACGAAGACGCCTATGATGCCGCACAGGCGTTCGAGCGTTACGACTTGATCTCCGCCCCGGTCGTCGACAAGAACGGCAAGCTGATCGGCCGTCTGACCATCGACGAAATGGTCGACCTGATTCGTGAAGAGAGCGAAAACGAAGTTCTCAACATGGCGGGTCTGCGTGAAGAAGAAGATATTTTCGCTTCAGTCTGGAAGTCCCTGCGCAACCGCTGGGCGTGGCTGGCGATCAACCTGATCACCGCGTTCATTGCCTCGCGGGTGATCGGTCTGTTTGAAGGCTCGATCGAGAAGTTGGTGGCGCTGGCGGCACTGATGCCGATCGTTGCGGGTATTGGCGGTAACTCCGGCAACCAGACGATCACCATGATCGTGCGTGCGATGGCGCTCGACCAGGTCAGCACCGGCAACACTTCACGCTTGATGCGTAAAGAGCTGGCCGTAGGCCTGATCAACGGTCTGGTATGGGGTGGGGTGATCGGTGTGGTCGCTTATTTGCTCTACGGCAGTTGGTCGCTGGGTGTGGTGATGACCGCCGCGATGACCCTGAACCTGCTGCTCGCAGCGTTGATGGGGGTGTTGATCCCGATGACCTTGGCCAAGATGGGCCGCGACCCGGCAATGGGTGCGAGCGTGATGATTACCGCGATGACCGACAGCGGTGGTTTCTTCATCTTCCTGGGGTTGGCGACGATCTTCCTGCTCTGACCGCCAGCCAAGAAAAAGCCCGCCGAAATGGCGGGCTTTTTTTCGCCTGTAAAAAGGCAAATTCCGCGCAAAAAAAAGCCAGCAAATCTGCTGGCTTGAGATATTCGTTTTGGATCAGGAGGCGTCTGCGGCCATTTCAGCGTCGTGAGCGATCAGCGACACCAGAGCGTTCTGCTGACGGTGAGACAGCTGACGGAAGCGTTGCAACAGCTCGCGCTCGTGCAGCGACAGCTCAGGGCTGTCCAGACGCATGCTCAGCTCTTCGCCCAGTGCGCCTTCCTGAATAAGACTCTGCTCAAGGCGCGCAATGATCTCGGAGTTCATGCTGCGATGATGATTGCGAGCCACTTCGGCAATGCGTTCACGCATCCCGTCTGGCAGACGTACGACGAACTTGTCAGCCGTACGGCTGGAATAAATTGCCTGTTTCAATGGGCGCATATATTTAACCGGTTAGTTCAGGGGAGCGGTTCTCGGAATTGGCCGCAAGATGTGTGTTAGGACAAGCATCCGCGCCAAATGGTTCAACCTGAATTGTTAAGAGGCGCGCATCATGCCTCAAAATTGCCAGATCATTGGCGTCAATTCTGTGACAAATATTGAGCTGGGTAAAGGCGTAATGCCAGCACCAATTATCAGAAATGCGGACTGGTTGGAAAACTTTGCCTCAGTCCGTACATCTGACCGCGTCCCGTGGCTCACCCGCTGATGTTTTGAGGCATCAGAACGTGCATGCTATGCGGCTTCGATCTCTGTTCCTTACCCTGTACAGGATAGTGGCAATTTGCCGATTTACTAGGGGCAGACACGCTCTGGAGGGCGTTTTCAGGATGGATGGCAGGCTTATTTACTTAATGGGACCGTCCGGCTCTGGCAAAGACAGCCTGATCGACGCTGCACGTGAGCGCTTGCGCCTGATGAGCTGCGAAGTGGCGCGCCGGGTCATCACCCGTTCGGCGGAATCTGTAGGTGAAGATGCGGTCGGGGTAACCCCGGCGGAGTTCGAGCGGCTGCAGTTGGCGGGGGAGTTTGCCTTGGCCTGGCACGCCAATGGGCTTGATTACGGCATCCCGGCAGAAATCGACCAATGGTTGAAATCCGGACGACATGTACTGGTGAATGGCTCTCGCGGCCATCTGCGCGAGGCTCAGGAGCGTTATCCGACGTTATTGTCGGTGCTGCTGACGGTCAGGGATGAAGTGCTGCGTGAGCGGCTGCTCAGGCGAGGTCGAGAGACCCGTGAACAAATTGACCAGCGGCTTGCCCGCAATGCCCTGTTCACCGAAAGACGATCAAGCAACCAGGCTGTTTTTCAACTCGATAATTCGGGCGACCTGGCTGACGCCGTCAATAACCTGCTGGACTGGATCAGAATCAGCGCAGTACCGGATCAAACTTGATCCTGCGCCCGGCAACCAATGCCAAAACGAAAAACGCAGCAAACACGCCACAGCCAATCAGCGGCAGGGTGACTTCGGTTTCCTCGAACAGCGAAAAATGCAGAGCGCCGCTCAACAAGGCGAGGATCAGAAATCCCGTGGCTGATTTGGACATGCTGTACTCCTGAAGATGATTCAAAAAACCAGACGTTCGCTATCGGTCGCTGGCAGCACTTGCTCAGGCTCACTGACGGCCTGCGCGGTGGCGCTGCTCTGATCGCTCAATACCGCCCATTGCGGCGCCTTCTGCACTTGCAGGTAATGCGGCATGCGCTGGGCCACCGCCTCATTGCTCTCGGGGACAAAATGAAACCCCAGCAAAACCGCGAGGGCGATTGCATTGGCGAGCAAGAGAGTGCGGTTCATGGGGCGTGCTCCGATTGTTCTTCTATAGAACAGGCAAAGCAGCCAGCGTGCCAACAGTCTAACCGCTGTTAAGTCCTTTAAAAACAGGCATTTAGCAGGGTTATCCGCAGGTCGCGCATTGCAATCTGCAATGATGGCTTTTTGCGGTGATGCAAAATGCACGGTAAATCTTCCGGCAGCATTGCAGGGCGCCTGCCTACACTTAAAAAGCACCCCGGACGACATGACAAATCATGGCCCGCCCGTTACCATGCACGCCGTCTGTCGCGCCGCGTCTGGCGTGCTTACCGTGTGTCTCAGTAGCTCAATTGGATAGAGCATCCCCCTCCTAAGGGGAAGGTTGCAGGTTCGAACCCCGCCTGGGACACCAATATTCAGAACGCCCACAAGCGTTTGCAAAAAAGCCCCGAGCAGGGAAGACCTGTCGGGGCTTTTTCATTTCTTTCGTCAGATGCTAATTCGCTGCGCCACCTTCGGCTTTGCCAATCGAGGCACTGACCTGGGTTATATGGCGGCGCCCGTTGACCGAATACGCCTTGCCCTGTTCTTCAGATCCCGGCTTGCGCAAGGCGAGTTGTGCAAACAGCCCGCTCTTTGCGTCATAGCTGCCATACCAGCTGATCAGTCTGGCAATAAAGCAGTCATTGCCGAGGATCACCGGGACATCCGCTACCGGTTCTATCGCGTAATAGCTGGCGCCGAAGCTGTAATAGTCATCGTCGCCCGGGCCTGACGGCGGGATCGGGCAGATCGGGGTTTTCTGCTGGCCGGACGTTGTCGTGTTGTTCTCATCAATTTTGGACAAGCCTTCAGTGAGTGCCTTTTGCACGTCTGGCTCAAGTTCGTAGGCTACTGGATTGTCCTGATTTTCCTGAGTGCGGGGCACGCTCAATTGATAGCGGTAGCGCACGGTTAGCGTTGGAACCATGCGGTTGATCTGCAAGGGGTTGAGCAGATAGACACTATCGACGCCGTAGGAACTGTCTCGATAGGCGGCGTAGAGTTTGCCGTGCATCTTGATCCAGTTGACTGCCTGGTTGGCGCCGCGATCATTGGTAGTGAACAGTGCGCTTTCGGCACGGGATTCAGCATCCATGGCAGCTGTTCGTTTGATGAACCGCTCACCGTCGCGGCGAAAGGTTTCAAAGTAAGTGAACAGCCCGGTGCCGCCGGCATAGGTCTTGACCATCAAGTCACGCCGTTGGTCGCCATCCAGATCCATCAGGACGTAAGAGTTCTGGCCGATCTCGGACTCGGTGTCGATACTGGATGCGTTCAGAGCTTTCCATTCATCCCGAGTCACTCCTTTGGGAATGTTCTTGGGGAAATGTGTTAAATCGCTGTCATCCCGGTCGCCGGAAAACGACGTTTTGCCAACACTCACCGTCAACGTCTCAAGCGTCTTCTCCAGCGCAAACTCTGGATCGTCCTTGCTCGCCGTCTCAACACGCTGGCGCAATTCCTCCAATACCTGCTTATCGATCTCATCCGGCGTGTACGCCACGCTATCAATCCATTGCGCTTGCAGCGATTCCAGACGTTCGCGATAACGCTGATTCATACAAGCGACATTTTCATCGCACTGGTTGCGCGCCTTTAACCAAAGGCGCTGAGCGTTTTTGATTTCGGTCTTCTGGTCGGGCGCAGACTTGATGAGCTTGCCGTAAACCGCGCCCATTTTTGCGTCCTGCTGATACAGGCCCTTATCCGCACAAATAGCATTTTCCACGGCCGTTGCCGCTTTGGTGCAGTCCATTCCGCTCGCCATTGCCTGCTGGAAAAACACCAGCGCAATGGCGGACACGATGTAGCGTCCTTTGATGTACACGATGAAAGCCTTGTATGAGGAAGTTGAGCTGGCGCGCAGGGTAATCGCTTGCCGATGAATCTTGAAGCGTCTGCTTCAGGGAACGGCATCTCTGGCCGATAACCCGAACGGTTCTTGCAAACTCATCGGCCGCGCACGAAATCGCTTGATAGCATTAGGCCTCCAGCTATCATCTGCGCGCCGCTGGAATGCCTTCGGTTCATTACCTTCAATTGTCTGGAAATCCTCGATGCTGTCGTATCACCAAAAGAGTTTTCTGATCGTCGATGATTTCTCGGATTTCCGCAGTTCCGTGCGCTCGATGTTGCGGGAATTGGGGGTCAAGGACGTGGACACCGCCGACACCGGCGAGCAGGCGCTGAAGATGTGCGCGCAGAAATCCTACGATTTCATCCTGCAGGATTTCCATCTCGGCGACGGCAAGAAAAACGGGCAGCAGGTGCTGGAAGACCTGATGCTGGAAAAGCTCATCAGCCATGAAGCGGTGTTCGTCATGGTCACCGCCGAGACCAGTCAGGCGATGGTGCTCAGTGCGCTGGAGCACGAGCCGGATGCCTATCTGACCAAACCGTTCAACCGCTCCGGCCTGGCTCAGCGCCTGGAGCGTCTGGAGCAGCGCAAGACGTTGCTCAAACCGATTCTGCAAGCCCTCGATCGGGGCAAGCCGATGGAGGTGCTTAACGCCTGCATCGCGCTGTGCAAACAGGACATTCGTTATTCGCCGCTGTGCCTGCGTTACCGCGCCGATGCCTTGCGCGACCTGAATCAGAACGAAGCGCTGGAGCGTCTTTACGACGGGATCATCGCCGACCGCCCGTTGCCCTGGGCGTTTGCCGGGTTGGGCAAATTGCTGTTCAAGCGCGGGCAAGTGGCGCAGGCGAAAGGCGTCTACGAAAAAGCGCTGAAGGTGTTTCCGATGATGCCGTCGCTGTATGACGGCATGGCCGATGTACTGGTTTCTGAAGGCGACACCAAAGGTGCGCAGCGGGTACTCGAAGAAGCAATTCGGCTGTCGCCGCTGGCGGTGCGTCGTCAGGCGTTGCTCGGCAAACTGGCGATGACTAACGAAGACTTCGACACCGCGTCGCGCGCCTATCGCCAAGCGGTCTCGCAGGGCGCGCAGTCGCGTTTCAAGGACCCGGAAAGTAACCTCGGCCTAGCGCACGCACTGATCAGCAAGGGCAGCGAACGTGGTCTCGATACGCGCACGCGGCTGGAGATCAACACCACGCTCAGCGCCGTGGCCAAGGAAAACCCGAGCGACCCGGGCTTGCAGATTCGTGCACGTTTGATGAAGGCCACCAGCCTGTTGCTCAACGATGCAGAAACCGCCGACAAGCTCACCGAGCAGGCGATGATGCGCCTCGACGGCATGGAACAGTTCATGAGCCCCGAGGCCGCGCTGCTGGTCGCCAAGCAATTGCAAATGCTTGGTCAGGCCGAGGCGGGCACTTCGATGCTCAAGAGTTGCGCGGAAATCTACGGTGATGATCCGGCGGTGATGAAAGACATCGCCAAGCTCACCGACGACCCGACTATTCTCAGCTCGAGCAACGCCGCCGCCGACCTCAACCGTCAGGGCGTGCGGGTCTACAAGACCGGCAATCTGGTCGAGGCCCGCGAGGTGTTCCGCAAGGCGCTGAAGATGCAGCCGAAGAACATCAGTATTGCGCTGAACATGGCTCAGTCGTTGTTGCACGGCACCGACACCAATGTGCCGTCGGCGGAGCTGGAAGAATGTCGGACCTGCCTGAAAATGGTCGGTCTGATGCCCGACACCGACGCGCGTTATCCGCGTTATCAGAAGCTGAAAAGCAAGGCGTTTGGCGAATGAACCAAGACGAGCAGGCACTGGATTTCTCCACGGTGATCGCCTCCACCGTCCACGACATGAAGAACTCGCTGGCGATGCTGATGCAGTCCCACAGCCAATGGCTGGCGCGTCTGCCCGAAGCGCAGCGCGCCGGGCCGGAGCAGGGCGTGATCGACTTCGAGTTCGCCCACCTCAACGGCATGCTGGTGCAACTGCTCGGGCTGTATAAGCTCGGCGTGAATCAGATGCCGCTGCAACCGGCGTATCACGAACTGGACGACTTCATCGAGGCGCAACTGGCGTCGCATCAAGAGGTGTTCGCCAGTCGCGGGATCATCGCAACGTATGAAGTTGATCCGCTGAGCCCGTTGGGTTTCTTCGACCGCGAACTGATCGCTTCGGTGCTGGGCAACTGCATCAATAACGCAATCCGCTATGCCCGCGAGTCGCTGCTGATCACGGTCAGCGACGAGGCCGGACAACTGGTGCTGACTATCAATGACGATGGCGATGGTTATCCACCGGAGATGCTCGAACGTCAGGCCGATAACGTGCAAGGCATCAATCACAGTACCGGCAGCACCGGACTGGGTTTGTACTTCGCCGCACGCATCGCCGCGCTGCATCAGCGCAATGGTGTGGTCGGGCGTACCGAAATCAGCAATGGCGGCCCGTTGGGCGGCGGCGTTTTCAGTCTCTACCTGCCCTAATGCAGGAGCTGCCGAAGGCTGCGATCTTTTGATCTTGCTCTTAAATGCAAAGTCAAAAGATCGCAGCCTGCGGCAGCTCCTACAGGTGGATTTCGCGTAGTTCTGGTTTTTGCGTGACGCTGCTTGATATTCCGAACAGCCGAAGCCTATTTTGTACGGGTCGCCGTTCGCGGCTCGCACAATAACAAGGATTGCGTCATGACAACCGATGGCCAGCGTTCACTCGCGCAGCGACTGACGGGCATTGATGAGATTGAATGTGTCACACCGGATTTGAACGGCGTGCCACGGGGCAAGGTGATGACCGCCGAGGGTTTCCTCGAAGGGCGGCGTTTGCAGATGGCGCGGGGTGTGCTGCTGCAATGCATCATGGGCGGTTATCCGCCGGCGCGTTTTTACGGCAGTGATGACGGTGACCTGGCGCTGGTGGCCGAGCCGTCGCAGATCCATGCACTGCCGTGGAGTGACGAGCCACGGGCCCTGGCAATTTGCGATGCCGATGAACTGACTGGCGAAAGTTCGCGCCTGTCGACCCGTGGCCAGCTCAAGGCTGTCATTGCGCGTTACGCCGCTCGCGGGCTGGCCCCGGTCGTCGCGACCGAACTGGAATTCTTTGTCTTCGCGCCCAACACTGATCCGACCCAACCCTTCAAGCCGCCAGTCGGTCTGGACGGTCGTCGCGAGGATGGTCAGTCGGCGTTCAGTGTCAGCTCCAACAACGGTCTGCGGCCGTTCTTCAGCGAAGTCTATAAATGCATGGCGGCCCTCGGCCTGCCGCGCGACACCTTCATGCACGAAATGGGCGTCAGCCAGTTCGAGATCAACCTGCTGCACGGTGATCCGTTGCTGCTGGCTGACCAGACTTTCCTGTTCAAGCATCTGCTCAAGGAAGTCGCGCTCAAGCACGGTTTGACCGTGGTGTGCATGGCCAAGCCACTGGCGCACACGCCGGGCAGCTCGATGCATATTCACCAAAGCATCGTCGAGATCGGCAGCGGCAAGAATGTGTTCAGCGATGACAATGGCCAACCGACTGCGATGTTCCGCCACTTTATCGGTGGGCAGCAGGCGGGCATGGCGGAGTTCACTGCGCTGTTTGCGCCGAACGTGAACTCCTATCAGCGTCTGTGCCATCCGTATGCTTCGCCGAATAACGCCTGCTGGTCGCACGACAACCGTGCCGCCGGCCTGCGCATTCCTGCGAGTTCGCCGGTCGCCCGTCGGGTCGAAAACCGTTTGCCGGGCGCCGACGCCAACCCGTATCTGGCGATTGCCGCCAGTCTGGCCGCCGGTTTGCATGGTATCGAGCACGAACTGGAGCCGACTGCGGCAATCCAGGGCGAGTTCGAGGTGCCGGACAATCTTTCGTTGCCGTGTACCTTGCATGCAGCACTCGAACGTCTGAAACGTAGCCAATTGGCCAAGGAACTGTTCGGCAAGGAGTTCATCGAAGGCTACATCGCTTCGAAAACCATGGAGTTGACCAGTTTCTTTGATGAAATAACTCCCTGGGAACGGCGTGTTCTAGCAGCCCAGGCCTGACGAATCGTCGCCATCGGGCTATCGTTTGATAGCCCGATACTCACTGCAAGGAGCCGCTCGGAACGCCGATGCGCCAAATCTGGAAATCCTTTCGAGCGCTGTATTTCGCCTCGCTGATGATGTTGATCGGCTCGGGTCTTTTGTCTACTTATCTGGGCTTGCGTCTGGCGGCTGATCACGTCGATGGACTGTGGATCGGTGCACTGATGGCAGCCAACTATTTCGGCCTGGTACTGGGCGGCAAGATCGGCCATCGGCTGATCGCCCGAGTCGGGCATATTCGTGCTTATTCCGCTTGTGCCGGCATTGTCGGTGCAGCAGTGCTCGGTCATGGTCTGGTGGACTGGCTGCCGGCATGGCTGGTGCTGCGGACCATCGTCGGCCTCGGCATGATGTGCCAATACATGGTGATCGAGAGCTGGCTCAACGAGCAGGCGGGTCCTAATCAGCGAGGGCTGGTGTTCAGCGGTTACATGATCGCTTCGTATCTGGGGCTGGTCTTGGGCCAACTGATTCTGGTCATGCACCCGGGGCTGGGACTTGAGTTGCTGATGCTCGTCGCCCTGTGTTTTGCGCTGTGTCTGGTGCCGGTGACGTTGACTCACCGGATTCACCCGGCGCCATTGCATCCGGCACCGATGGAGCCGCGCTTCTTCCTTAAACGAGTGCCGCAATCATTGAGCACGGTGCTGGGCGCTGGTTTGATTATCGGCTCGTTCTACGGTCTGGCGCCGTTGTATGCCTCGCAGCAAGGGCTGTCGACCGAGCAGGTCGGTCTGTTCATGGGTACCTGTATTTTCGCCGGGCTGCTGGTGCAATGGCCGCTGGGCTGGTTGTCCGATCGTTATGACCGGGCGTTGCTGATCCGTTGTTTTGCCGGGTTTCTGGCGGTTGCTGCGTTGCCACTGGCGATCATGCCGCAGGTGCCGCTGGAAGTGCTGTTTGTGGTTGGCTTCCTCTGTTCGCTGGTGCAGTTCTGCCTGTATCCGCTGGCGGTGGCATTCTCCAACGACCATGTCGAAGGTGATCGGCGGGTGTCGCTGACGGCGATGTTGCTGGTGACCTATGGCGTCGGTGCGAGTATCGGGCCGCTGGTCGCGGGTGTGCTGATGAAGTTCTTCGGCAGCCAGAGTCTGTATGCGTTCTTCAGCTTCTTTGCGCTGGTGCTGGTGTGGCGGATCAGGCCGAAAGCCGTGACCAATCTGCACCAGGTCGACGATGCGCCGCTGCATCACGTCGCGATGCCGGACAGTATGTCGAGTTCTCCATTGGTGGCTGCGCTTGATCCACGGGTCGATGAGCAGGTGGTGCAGGAGCAAATGCAGAATAGCCCTGAGCCTGAGCCTGAGCCTGAGAACGAACCGCAACCGGAGCCATCGGCAGACGCCGAGCCGGATGCTGTCGACGAAAAGCCTGCGCCGGACATCAGTGGTGCGCGGCCTTGATCGGTAGTGCAGAAATTTGATGTGTGGTGAAGATTAATTGTGGTGAGGGGATTTATCCCCGTTGGGTGGCGAAGCCGCCCCAGATTCCAAGTCATTTGGAATGCCGCGGTGAATGGTTTTACGACTGCCGCGCAGCCGAACGGGGCAGTGCGACGTTTCGCTAAATCCCCTAGCCACACGGTAGGTTTCGATCTTCCATAAAGCGGGCACAAAAAAACGGGCAGTCCCTTGCGGTGACTGCCCGTTTTTTATTGTGTCGCGATCAAAGATCGTCTTTATCAAACCGCCGTGCTTCGCGTTGCAGTTGATAAACGAAGCGCTCGACGTTGCGCGCGGCCGGGCCGCTGATGTTATGGAAACGCAGGCCGGCAAAAGTGATGTTGAGTTTTTCTTCGAAGTGCAGATAACGCAGCTCAACCGATACCGGTTGATTGCCGAACAGCGGAGCGGCAACGAGACGGTCATAGACCTGGCCCAGTTGCAGGCGGTCGGTGATATCGCCTTCGAAGCGCAGCTTGCAGCCGGTAGCAGAGATATCCAGCAGTTTGCCGTCAATCGGTGCCTTCAGCTTTTCGCCACCGAGCACGACGCTGACCAGATCGGTCAGTTTCAGAGCAGCACGAAAGGCGTTGCGGCGTTGGTGGTAAACCAATTCTTCTGGCAGTTCGCCGGTGTAGAAGCGGTCGCCTTCGATGTCTTTGATGGTCAGTGTGCCCGCGCATTCCCAAGCGATGCGGACGCCGTCGTGAAAGCCCTCGACGCGGAACGGCTCACCTGCTTCCAGGTAGCGTTCGCCATCGCGAGGGATCATTTCATCGAACTTGAGCGTATTGGTTTTCCGGTCAACTTCGATCAGATAGCTCTGAAAACGCTGGCTGCGCTCGTGGAACGTGATGATCAACGGATCGTGGCTTTCTTGCAGCTGGCGCAGGTTGCTGGAGATTTCCAGTGGCGTGGTGAGCACCTTAGGTGGCTGCGGAGCATCATCATTGGGCACGGTGTATCAATCTCCAGACAAAATATGACTACGACTAGCCAGCATTTTGCCAGCATGTTTCGCGGGTTGATAGAGCTGGCGCATCAACGGCTCATGCCTGGCTGAGCGGACGCGGCATTGCGGGCCTGGCAAAAGTGCCGCTGGCGTCATACAGCGCTGGCGGTTCGCCCCCGGTGAGGATTTTCAGCTGATTGGCCGTGGTGGCCTGCTGGATCAGGATCGACTGGCCATTCTTGACGTTGGCCGCCTGGCATTGAGCAAGGAGGTCAGTCAGGACGTCGCTTTCGCTGAGTAGTTGCGTGCCGATGCTCGACTGCGCGGCCAGTTGTTCCAGGCCTTGACGGTCGAGCGGCAGGTTGAGGCTGGCGAGGATTTCGCTGCGTTTGCGGCCATGCTGTTCAAGCAGAATGATCAATGCCTGTTTGCGCGCCAGAATATCTTCCAGCACCGGCATGTCACGACCGTGCAAAGCGATGGATTCGGATTGCAATAACTCCAGCAATTGTTGAGCTGGAGCAAAGTCGTCGGTGATCAGTTGCAGTAAATTAGTGTCGTGCATGGCTGGCCTTGGGTTTTAAGCGTCCAAAAGCCTCGCGCAGGCATAGGCCTAGCGCTGGGCTTCGAAGTTGAGCAGTTTGCTGGCTACACGGTTGCTGTCGACTTTATAGCTGCCATCGGCAATCGCTGCTTTCAACTCGGCCACGCGGGCTTTTTCGACGGCAGGCTGATCGCGCAGCTTGTCAGTGACCTTCTGCAACTGTTGAGCCTCATTGCTGAGGTGTACCGATTCCCCGCTTTTTGCGGTACTGGCCGTTTCGGCCGGGGTATTCAGCGGCGCGGAGGTGCCGTTTTCGGCGGTTTCCTTCGGTGCGCTGGTACGCGTACTGCCTGTAAGTGACGAGGAGCTGTTCAAACGGCTGAAATCGATGACCATGATAAAAAACCTCTGGGAATTTGGACGCTTGCCATGTTTTCGGCCATCCCCTGGAAAACTTTAGGCACATTTACTCAATGAGCCTGCATGCGCCGGTGCGTGTCCTGCTGCGGCACAGTTTAGGGAACAGGCTGGGTCAGCGCCAGTTTTCTCCATGGACATTCACATTGAAACTTCCACTTGGCCCGGCGCGATGACTTGCGCCTTGATGACTCGTTGGGAGTTGAGGTTTTTCACCCGGATCTGTTCTTTCAAACCGCCGTTGGACAAGGCTTCGCCGGGCATGCGCACGGCCAGTGTGCCACTGCGCGCGATGATCACCACCTGATCGCCTTTGCGCACGACTTCGGCCTGTTCGAGATGCACCAGGGTTATCACCTGATCGGCTACCGTTGGTCGGGTTAATTTCTGCCCGATTGCCTCGTCTACCGAGGTCAGGAAGCCCTGATTGATCACGCTGACGTCGCGCTCGCGCAAGGTCACGTCCTGCGGTTCGATAATTCCGGCGCGTTTGAGCGGGCGAGTGGTGGTCACAATCTCGCGAAACAGGCGGACTTGAGCGGGTACGAACACCGTCCAGGGCGAGGCGCCTTCGCAGCGAACCTTGACGGTGACCCGGCCCAATGGACGTGCCGGACTCTCCAGGGAGGCTGTCAATTCCTTGTCGCACATAGGCATGCGCATACGCGGATCGAGCTGCTTTACCTCGATTTCATAGCGGCCTTCCGTTTGACTGCTAGCCAGATAGTCTTCTACGGTGAACTCAAGAAAGCCCTGAGTGACGCCGATAAGCATGTCAGGCAAGGTAACCGCATCAGCAACGGCAGGGCTGCCGGCAGAAAAAGAGCAAACGGCCATCACCGCGCAAAGGTATCTGCGGCTCTGGGATGTCAGGTGTCGGAAAAATGTCGTTTGAGCGTTCATACGAGTTAAAAAGCAAGCGCCGTGCCGTTTAGCAATGAATGTGCGTCGCAACAACACTTGGCGTTGATGTAGGAGTCTGGGCATGGCTGGTGTAATGGATTCGGTGAACCAGCGCACGCAACTGGTGGGGCAGAATCGCCTGGAGCTGTTGTTGTTCCGTCTCGACGGCCAGCAGCTCTACGGAATCAACGTGTTCAAGGTGCGGGAAGTGCTGCAATGCCCGTCGCTGACGTTGATGCCCAAGTCCAGTCCTGTCGTGTGCGGGGTGGCGAATATTCGGGGGGCGACCATTCCGATCCTTGATCTGGCAATGGCGACCGGCTCGGGTGCGTTGAAAGACAAGAACAACCCGTTCGTGATCATCACGGAGTACAACACCAAGACCCAAGGGTTTCTGGTGCGCTCGGTGGAACGCATCGTCAACATGAACTGGGAAGAGATCCATCCGCCACCGAAGGGTACGGGTCGCGATCATTACCTGACCGCTGTGACTCGAGTGGACAATCAGTTAGTCGAAATCATCGATGTCGAGAAGGTACTGGCGGAAGTTGCGCCGACACCCGAAGCGATTTCGGTCGGCGTGGTCGATGTCGAAACCCAGCACAAGGCGTTGTCGTTGCGGGTACTGACGGTCGATGACTCGTCGGTGGCGCGCAAGCAGGTCTCGCGTTGCCTGCAAACGGTCGGCGTCGAAGTGGTGGCGTTGAACGACGGCAAGCAGGCGCTGGATTACCTGCGCAAGCTGGTCGATGAAGGCAAGAAGCCGGAAGAAGAGTTCCTGATGATGATCTCCGACATCGAGATGCCGGAGATGGACGGGTACACCCTGACGGCGGAGATCCGCAACGACCCGCGCATGCAAAAGCTTCATATCATCCTGCATACTTCGTTGTCCGGGGTATTCAATCAGGCGATGGTCAAGAAAGTCGGTGCCGATGACTTTCTGGCCAAGTTCCGTCCTGATGACCTGGCATCCCGGGTAGTCGACCGGATCAAAGCAGCAGATATCAGCTAGGGGCGTTTTGTCCCTGGTGATCAACACGATTTAAGAGGCGGCATCATTGTCTACGGGTAATTTGGATTTCGAACAGTTCCGGGTCTTCCTGGAAAAGGCCTGTGGCATTTTGCTCGGCGAAAACAAGCAGTACCTCGTCTCGAGCCGTCTCAACAAACTGATGGAACAGCAAGGCATCAAATCCCTGGGTGAGCTGGTTCAGCGCATCCAGACCCAGCCGCGCAGTGGTTTGCGCGAGCAAGTGGTGGATGCCATGACGACCAACGAAACTTTGTGGTTTCGTGACACCTATCCGTTTGAAGTCTTGAAGAACAAGGTGCTGCCCGAGGCGATCAAGGCCAGCCCCAACCAGCGTTTGCGGATCTGGTCGGCGGCCTGTTCGTCGGGTCAGGAACCGTATTCGCTGTCGATGTCGATTGACGAGTTCGAGCGCGTTAACCTCGGTCAGTTGAAGATGGGCGTGCAGATCGTTGCCACTGATCTGTCCGGTCTCATGTTGAACAACTGCAAGACCGGCGAGTACGACAGCCTGGCAATCGGTCGCGGTTTGTCGCCCGATCGCCTTCAGCGTTACTTCGACCCGAAAGGGCCAGGCCGCTGGGCAATCAAGGCGCCGATCAAGAATCGCGTGGAGTTTCGCTCGTTCAACCTGCTCGACAGTTACGCCGCGCTGGGCAAGTTCGACATCGTGTTCTGCCGCAACGTACTGATCTACTTCTCCGCCGAGGTGAAGAAAGACATTCTGTTGCGTATTCACAGCACGTTGAAGCCGGGTGGTTATCTGTTCCTTGGCGCTTCCGAAGCGCTGAACGGTTTGCCGGATCATTACCAGATGGTCCAGTGCAGCCCGGGGATCATTTACCAGGCTAAATAACGGTTTGATCGCTGCATAAAAAACGGGAGTCCTCAGGGCCTCCCGTTTTTTTATGCCTGACGATTATTCGAATCCACTAAAAAAACCTGTGGGAGCGTGGCTTGCCAGCGATAGCGTCGTGTCACTCGACATCAATTAATCAGGCAGTCCGTCATCGCTGGCAAGCCAGGCTCCCACAGGTTTTGTGTTGTCGGTGATAAGGGGGCAAGCGGCAGAAAAGCGGCATCTGGCGGAAACCGGTTGCCGCTTTTCTGGCATTGCCGCATTGCCGTTGCCCGCAAAGCCCCGGTTTTCGGGGGTTTTAAAATTGGCACGCGGCTTGCTATAGCCCTGTTACGAAAAACCCGGTCACCTGAAGGTTCCCGACATGAGCATCAGCTTCGATAAAGCGCTCGGAATTCACGAAAAAGCCCTGGGCTTCCGCGCCCAGCGTGCCGAAGTCCTGGCCAACAACATCGCCAACGCCGATACCCCGAACTACAAGGCTCGGGATCTGGAATTCTCCAAAGTGCTTGAAGCACAGAGCCAGAAAACCAACAACGGCACCATCGCCTTGAACATGACCAACAGCCGTCATATCGAGGCCGAAGGTCTGGGCAATGGCGACGAATCGCTGATGTATCGCACGCCGATGCAACCTTCGATCGACCAGAACACCGTGGATGCCCAGCTGGAACAGTCCAACTACGCGGAAAACGCCGTGGGCTTCCAGGCCAGCTTCACCCTGCTCAACAGCAAATTCAAAGGGCTGGTTTCAGCCCTGCGCGGAGAATAATTCATGTCTCTATCCAGTGTTTTCAACATTGCCGGTAGCGGCATGAGCGCGCAGACCACGCGTTTGAACACCGTGGCCTCGAACATCGCCAACGCCGAAACCGTCTCGTCGAGCATCGACCAGACCTATCGTGCTCGTCACCCGGTGTTCGCCACCATGTTCCAGGGCGGCCAGAGCGGCGGCAGCGATTCGCTGTTCCAGAATCAGGACGCTGCCGGCCAGGGCGTACAAGTCATGGGCGTGGTCGAAGACCAGAGCAATCTCGAAGCACGCTACGAGCCGAACCATCCGGCGGCCGATGCCAAAGGCTACGTCTACTACCCGAACGTCAACGTGGTGGAAGAGATGGCTGACATGATTTCCGCGAGTCGTTCGTTCCAGACCAACGCCGAAATGATGAACACCGCCAAAACCATGATGCAGAAGGTACTGACCCTCGGTCAGTAATAAGGGGCGACTGCGATGAGTGTTACCGATTCCACCGGCAGCCTGAGTTTGAAGGACATACTGGCCAACTCTTCCAAGACGACCAGTAGCACCACCACTGGCGGCATTGCGTCCGCCACCAACAGCGCGACTGGCGGCCAGGCTCTGGGCAAGGATGCGTTCCTGCAATTGCTGGTGACCCAGCTGAAAAACCAGAACCCGCTCGACCCGCAGGACAACAGCGCATTCGTTGCCCAGCTGGCGCAGTTCAGTAGTCTGGAAGGCATCACCACGCTGAACTCCACCGTGAGCGGCCTGGCCGGCAACTACAACTCTTCGCAAGCCTTGCAGGCTTCGTCGCTGGTTGGGCGCAATGTGATTGTGCAGACCAACTCCGCCCAGCTCGACGATCCGACCAAAGGCCTGACCGGTTCGGTCAACCTCGCGACCTCCATTGCTGGCGGCACCGTGACCATCACCGACAAGGACGGCAAAGCCGTACGAGTCATCGACCTGGGCAGTCGCGCAGCCGGCAATGCCAGCTTTACCTGGGATGGTAAAGACAAGGACGGCGTTGTTGTGCCTACCGGTACTTACACCTTCAAGGCCAGCGCACCGATCAATGGCACCGCGACGGATCTGGCGACGTACCTGCCAGCAACCGTCAACAGCGTGACGATCAGCCAGACCGGTGGCGAGCTGATGCTCAACCTGGCCGGCAAGGGCACCGTTGCCCTGTCCAAAGTACAAACCATTGGTATATAGAGCCGACTAACCGGCACAAAGGAGTGGAATATGTCTTTCAATATCGGCCTTAGCGGTCTCTATGCAGCCAACAAACAACTGGACGTGACCGGCAACAACATCGCCAACGTCGCGACCGCCGGTTTCAAATCGTCCCGTGCAGAATTCGAAGACGTCTACTCGGCCACTCGCCTGGGTAGCGGCAGCAAAGTGATTGGTAACGGCGTGCGCCTGGCCAACGTTTCCCAGCAGTTCACCCAAGGTGACATCAACAACACCGGTAACGTGCTGGACATGGGCATCAACGGTTCGGGCTTCTTCACCATGAGCAACAACGGTTCGGTGTCCTATACCCGTGCCGGTACGTTCAAGGTCGATAACGCCGGTTACATCACCAACACCGACTACACCTCGCGTCTGCAAGGTTACGGTGTGGATGCCAACGGCAAGATCATCAACGGCGTGTTGACCGATTTGAAGATCGATACGTCGAACCTGGCGCCGAAATCGACTTCCACCGTGACTTCGTCTATCAACCTGAACTCCTCGGCACCAAAAATCGTCGATACGGGCACCAACGCTGTCGTGTTCGATCCGACCAAGCTTGCGACGTACACCAAGTCGTTCAGTACCCCGATCTATGACACTCAGGGCAACTCGCATGTCATGGATCAGTACTTTGTGAAGACTGATGACAATACCTGGAAGGTTTACACCCTGGTGGATGGGCGCAATCCGGACGCTACCGGTAGCGATCCAAGCGATCCTGCTACTCCTCCTGTTGCTTCGACACTGACGTTCGACAGCTCTGGCAATTTGACTCAGGTCAGCACGCCAAACCCGCTGGACCCCCTCAAGCCGATCATCAGCAGCGACTTGACGCTGGCCAACTGGAAGCCAGGCACCGTCACCAACGGCAAATTCACGCCTAACGGCGCATCTGCCAACACGGCTGGCGTGACTATCTCCATGGCCAAGACCACCCAGTACAACGCTGACACCGCACGTTCGATCCCGACTCAGGATGGTTACGCCACTGGCCAGATCACTAACCTGACCATCGACGGCACCGGCACGCTGTTCGCCAACTTCAGCAACAACCAGAGCAAGGCCATCGGCCAGGTTGCGCTGGCGAGCTTCACCAACGAACAGGGCCTGCAGGCCATCGGTGGTACCAGCTGGAAAGAGACTTTTGCTTCGGGTATCCCGGGCTACGACGCGCCGGAAACCGGCACTTTGGGTTCGATCGCGTCGAACTCGCTGGAAGAGTCCAACGTTAACCTGACCAATGAGCTGGTTGATCTGATCAAGGGTCAGAGCAACTATCAGGCGAACGCCAAGACTATTTCGACTCAGAGCACCATCATGCAGACCATCATTCAGATGACTTGATTCTGGTTTCTGGTTGTACAAAGGAGCCCCTCGATTGAGGGGCTTTTTTGTGGGCGCTTTTTAGGGGGGGATGTCCGTTGCGGCCATCTCGCTGGGACTCGGGGAGCACAGCCGAGCTAACGCTGATCTTGTGAGTGGAGCGACGCAGATCCTGTGGAAGCTTGTTTGCCAGCGATGGCGGCCTGACAGCCACACTGTTCGGTCCAGATGTACACCATCCCGTGTAGGAGCTGCCGAAGGCTGCGATCTTTTGACTTTGCTTTTATTGAAACAAGATCAAAAGATCGCAGCCTCGTTTCACTCGACAGCTCCTACAGGTTTGGCTGGCAAGGCATAAGTAATCACTGTTGATGCTGACGAAAATTCGACCGCGACCGTACGATCTTTTGATCCAGGCTTTTCCATCGCCCAAAAGAAAGCCCCCGACAAACCAGAAGTCTGTCGGGGGTTTTTCTCTGAGGAGTATCAGGCGTCTCGCAACGCCTGAATCAGCTCAGCTTATTGGCAAGCTTCGCAATCCGGCTCGTCAATCGCGCAAGCCTTTGGCACTGGAGCCGGGCCGGCAGGCGCTGCCAGAACCGAATCGTCGCCGTGGTTGCCGCCGCTGGATACAGCGTTCAGCTTGCCGGTGTTGATGGTCGACTTCTCGGTGCTGGTCGCGGCCAGGGCACGGAGGTAGTAAGTGGTTTTCAGACCACGGTACCAGGCCATGCGGTAGGTCACGTCGAGTTTCTTGCCCGATGCGCCAGCGATGTACAGGTTCAGCGATTGGGCCTGGTCGATCCACTTCTGACGACGGCTTGCCGCGTCAACGATCCACTTGGTGTCCACTTCGAATGCAGTCGCGTAGAGCTCTTTGAGTTCTTGCGGGATGCGCTCGATCTGCTGAACCGAACCGTCGTAGTACTTCAGGTCGTGGGGGTGGGGCTGGGGCCCCCGCCCCCGGGGC
>NZ_JBIUXX010000077.1:22006-22594 GCF_044744235.1 Pseudomonas sp. NPDC087346 | reverse complement strand
ACAAAAACACATCAACAACAATACGGAATAACAGATCACAAGATTTCACTCAATTTCATAAAAGTGATCAACCAAAATGCCATCACCTTCGGGGTGGCCACCATGTGCATTGGTCTCGGCCAAGGCATCTCCACCGTCTTCGAACGCGTTTAAGCGTCTCGTCGATGGAAGCCGGGGCCAAGTGCCCCGGTTTTTGTTTTTGTGGATTTATTTTATTTTTTTTTTGAAAAAATTTGAGTGAGGGCCGAAGCATGCCGATACAACCTGGGCTCTACCAACATTACAAAGGTCCGCAGTACCGTGTATTCAGTATTGCGCGGCACTCCGAGACCGAAGAAGAAGTGGTCTTTTACCAAGCCCTGTATGGCGAATTCGGCTTTTGGGTGCGCCCGCTGAGCATGTTCATGGAGTCCGTCGAGGTTGACGGCGAGCAGGTCCCGCGCTTTGCTTTGGTGCAAGCCGAACCGAGCCTTTTTTCCAAGCCATAAGTCGAGTGCGCGCAGAACCCTGCGCTTGACCTCACCTTGTAGCCACTATATATAGCGGTGCCGCGTCAGGCGCCAAACGCCTTTCACTTCTAGAATTCAG
>NZ_JBIUXX010000077.1:7014-21996 GCF_044744235.1 Pseudomonas sp. NPDC087346 | reverse complement strand
TCTCGGATATGGCCGATACTCGACATCAACAAGTATCTGGGTAACCAATACGTGGTGAAGTCGAGTATCGGCCATATCCGAGACCTGCCCACCAGCGGTTCGGCTAGCGCCAGCAAAGAGCCAGCCGCCAAGCGTGGCAAGGCCGCTGCGGGCGAAGGTCCGGTGCTCACGCCGAAAGAGAAAGCGCGCAAGCAGCTTGTTTCGCGCATGGGTGTCGATCCCGATCACGGCTGGAAAGCCAAATACGAGATCCTTCCTGGCAAGGAAAAGGTCATCGAAGAGCTGCGCCGGCTCGCCAAGGATGCTGACACCATCTATCTCGCAACCGACTTGGATCGCGAGGGGGAAGCCATTGCATGGCACCTGCGCGAAGCCATCGGTGGTGACGACAGCCGCTACAAGCGCGTGGTGTTCAACGAAATCACCAAGAAAGCGATTCAGGAAGCTTTCTCGGCACCGGGCGAGCTGGACATCGATCGTGTGAACGCCCAGCAGGCGCGTCGTTTCCTCGATCGCGTCGTTGGTTACATGGTCTCGCCACTGCTGTGGTCGAAGATCGCCCGTGGTCTGTCCGCCGGTCGCGTGCAATCGGTTGCCGTGAAGCTGGTGGTTGAGCGTGAGCGTGAGATTCGTGCTTTCAACCCGGAAGAGTACTGGGAAGTGCACGCCGACCTTGGCACCGCCAAAGGTTCGACCGTGCGTTTCGAAGTGGCTCGCGAGAAAGGCGAAGCTTTCAAGCCGCTGAACGAAGCCCAGGCCATGGCCGCGCTGGAGAAGCTCAAGTCTTCCAGCTACAGCATCGTCAAGCGCGAAGACAAGCCGACCAGCAGCAAGCCATCGGCGCCGTTCATTACTTCCACGTTGCAACAGGCCGCGAGTAACCGCCTGGGCTTCGGCGTGAAGAAAACCATGATGATGGCCCAGCGTCTGTATGAAGCCGGCTACATCACTTATATGCGTACCGACTCCACCAACCTCTCGGTTGATGCCGTGACGATGGCGCGCACTTATATCGAAGACGAGTTCGGCAAGAAGTACCTGCCGGAAGCGCCGAACGTTTACAGCAGCAAGGAAGGCGCACAAGAGGCTCACGAAGCGATTCGTCCGTCTGACGCCAACACCACGCCAAGCAAGCTTGCAGGCATGGAGCGTGACGCTGAGCGTCTCTACGAGCTGATCTGGCGCCAGTTCCTGGCTTGCCAGATGTTGCCGGCCCAATACCTGTCGACCACCGTCAGCGTCGCTGCTGGTGACTTCGAGCTGCGCGCCAAGGGTCGCATCCTGAAGTTCGACGGCTACACCCGCGTGATGCCGCAAATCGCCAAGCCTGGTGATGACGACGTGCTGCCGGACATGGCTCAGGGCGACGTGATGAAGCTGATCAAGCTTGATCCGACCCAGCACTTCACCAAGCCACCGGCCCGTTATTCGGAAGCCAGTCTGGTGAAAGAAATGGAAAAACGTGGCATTGGTCGTCCTTCGACTTATGCAGCGATCATTTCGACCATTCAGGATCGCGGTTATGTGACTTTGCATAACCGTCGTTTCTACTCGGAAAAAATGGGCGACATCGTCACCGAGCGTCTGTCGGAGAGCTTCTCGAACCTCATGGACTACGGCTTCACTGCCGGCATGGAAGAGAACCTCGATGACGTGGCCCAGGGCGAGCGCGACTGGAAAAACGTGCTGGACGAGTTCTACGGTGACTTCAAGAAAAAACTCGAAGTAGCCGAAAACCCGGAAACCGGGATGCGCGCCAACCAGCCGGTCATGACCGACATTCCGTGCACGACGTGCGGTCGTCCGATGCAGATTCGTACTGCGTCGACCGGCGTGTTCCTCGGTTGCTCGGGCTACAGCCTGCCGCCGAAAGAACGCTGCAAGGCCACCGTCAACCTGGTGCCGGGCGACGAAATCGCTGCGGACGACGAAGGTGAGTCGGAGTCACTGGTACTGCGCGGCAAGCATCGCTGCCCGATCTGCAGCACGGCGATGGATGCTTACCTGCTCGACGAGAAACGCAAGCTGCACATCTGCGGTAACAACCCGGACTGCGCTGGCTACGAGATCGAGGAAGGCAGCTATCGCATCAAGGGCTACGAAGGCCCGAGCCTGGAATGCGACAAGTGCGGCAGCGAAATGCAGTTGAAGACCGGTCGTTTCGGCAAGTTCTTCGGTTGCACCAACCCGACCTGCAAGAACACCCGCAAACTGCTGAAGAGCGGTGACGCGGCGCCGCCGAAGATGGACCCGGTGAAGATGCCTGAGCTGAAATGCGAAAAGGTCAACGACACCTACATCCTGCGTGACGGTGCATCCGGTCTGTTCCTTGCCGCGAGTCAGTTCCCGAAAAACCGTGAGACTCGTGCTCCGCTGGTTATCGAGATTCTGCCGCACAAAGATGAGATCGATCCGAAGTACCACTTCCTGTGCGATGCGCCACAGAAAGATCCTGATGGTTTGCCGGCCGTGATCCGTTACAGCCGCAAGACCAAGGAGCAATACGTGCAGACCGAAGTCGACGGCAAGCCTACCGGTTGGAAGGCTTACTACGATGGTGGCAAGTGGACTGTTGAAGACAAGCGTACCGCGAAGTCCAAATAATCCACGGCACTGAAAAGGCCGCATGAAACCTTCGGGATTTCATGCGGCCTTTTTGTTTTCTGCTTGCGGTCGGATCTACTGATCCACGACACTGTCGGGCCTGTGTGACGCAATTATTTCGTTGTGGAGACTGCCTTCATGGCCCACGAACTCTATACCCGTACCAATCAGAAGATCTATTTCGCCGGTCTTTCGCTGGAAGCCCTGGCTCGCGCTGAAGAGGGGCGGGCGATGAACTCTCTGGCGCTGATTCAGGCTGGGCGCGAATCGGCGTTGTTTCACCTCTACGGCGCTTTGTTGGGGCTGTGCCATGAGATTGCCGGGTTCTATCGTCTGCCTCAAGCCAATGCTCCACGGGCAGAGATGCTGTTGACCCGTGAAGTATTGGAGTCGATCGCTATTCCAGAATTGGCCGAGATGGTCGAATTGGCCGGTAACCCGGAAACCTGGTTGGCGCAATTGCTGGCTGCGCATTCGGCAATGTTCCAGCCGCCACGGGTTCCTCACAAGCCGAAGGGCGATGTGACGCAGCCATTGATTCTGGCGGTCAATCTGGACGAAGAAGAGGCACCGCAAGAGTTGAGTCGTGAGGAGCTGGAGAGCTGGCGACAGAACCTGAAAGGCTTGGCGATTCGCTTTCGTGAAGGTTTGAACGAGTGTTGATGGCGATTGACACGGTGGCAATCTGAAACATGCTGCTGGTCAAGATCCCGAGCGAAGCCTTAACGATGTCTATATAATCCCTGCCTTTCGTGGAGAACAGACCCATATGCCAACGTCCTTTCTAGAAATTGTCGAGTTACCAGACGGTCGTATCGAACTGCGCAGGGCTGAGGACGAAGGTTCTTTGGTGACGCTGGATTTCTCCGAGGATGCCAAGGCGTTCCTGCAAGGTCAGCACGTTGAAATCGCCAAAGCGATGTTGAGCGTCGGCGTGCAGATGGCCGGTCGTATGGTTGAAGGCGAGTTTGATAAAGATGAGGGGCCGCGGGTTCTTCACTGATCCCCGCCTGTCTGCGATTTTTGTCGTTATCGCTCCAGATCGGCTTCTCTATCCCTGGAGAAGCCCTGCGCTTCACACACAGCGCACGTTACAAGTAAATCAACCCAGTCGAATATTCAGACTTTGTGCGTTGCCGGTTCTGGCGGCGCTGATCAGCTGTTGCCGTGAGCTTGTGCTAAGCGGATTGATCCAGCTAACCACCGTATGGCTACGGCCCAGGCGCAACGCTTCGCACGTCAATTGCTGAGCACTTTGAATGCCGCGTGGCTGTAGCAGCAGAATACGCTCCCGGTTCAGGCCGGCGTCTCTCAGCCATGACTGCGTAACGCTGGCGGGAGGGGCGATCAGCGTCAGCCAGCGTGCATCCTGATCCTCGCTCAAATCGCGAAGGATCGGGGCGAGCAGGTTCAGGCAGTTCCCGGCTGCACCACGCAGAGACAGCTCACTGAATACTTCAGGTTCGGCATTCCAGGGGCGCTCGATCACTTCTTTGAGGATCGGTGCCATGGGTTGTGCCAGAAACGCTTCGAATAACGGCAGTTGTGTTTGCTGAGGTGTGTGTGGGAACTGCATAAAGCCTCCTTTAGCGGCGGATTACGCCGACACTCAAGCCTTCGATCACCAGTTCCTGATCTTTCAGGTCGACTTCGATGGGCGCGAACTCTGGGTTTTCCGCAATCAGCCAGACTTTGCTGCCGTCGCGCTTGAAGCGTTTGACGGTGACTTCGTCGCCGATTCGGGCGACAACGATCTGGCCATTACGCGCTTCGCGAGTGGTGTGAACCGCCAGTAAATCGCCGTCGAAAATGCCGATGTCCTTCATGCTCATGCCGTGTACGCGCAACAGATAGTCGGCGCGGGGATGAAAGAAGGCTGGATTGATGTTGCAGGATTCTTCGATGTGCTGCTGGGCGAGGATCGGAGCACCAGCGGCCACTCGGCCAATGATTGGCAGTGTGGAATCGTCGGCCTTGGCTTCGAAGCCCGGGATGCGGATACCGCGAGAAGCACCGGGAGTCATCTCGATGGCGCCCTTGCGGGCCAGTGCCTTGAGATGTTCTTCGGCAGCGTTCGGCGACTTGAAGCCCAGTTCCTGAGCGATTTCCGCACGGGTCGGCGGGTAGCCGTTGTCTTCGAGGCAGCGTTTGATGAAGGCCAGAATCTCGGCTTGGCGTGGCGTCAGTTTTAGCATATTGATCGCTCTGTCTTTTTATACAGTGACTGGGATTATATACAGTGAAGCGGTCTTGGCAATGCCCGTTTTTTTGCAGGCCGCCAGACGGTCGGCAGCTGCGCTTATTAATGCATCGGGCTTGTGTGGTTAAATAGCTGACCGACCATTCCCAAAACGAACTGGCAGGCTTGACAAGGCACAGGCTGAAACGTATGTTTCAAACAAGTGTTTGTCAGGCGGAGTAGCCATGGCCCAGTCGGAAACCGTTGAACGCATTCTTGATGCTGCCGAACAGTTGTTCGCAGAGAAGGGTTTCGCGGAAACCTCATTGCGTTTGATCACCAGCAAGGCCGGCGTCAACCTGGCTGCGGTGAACTATCATTTCGGCTCCAAGAAGGCGCTGATCCAGGCGGTGTTCTCGCGTTTTCTCGGACCGTTCTGCATCAGTCTGGATAAAGAACTCGAACGCCGTCAGGCCAAGCCTGAAAACAAGCCGACGTTGGAAGAGCTTCTCGAGATTCTTGTCGAGCAGGCGCTTGTCGTGCAGCCACGCAGCGGCAACGATCTGTCGATCTTCATGCGCTTGCTCGGTTTGGCTTTCAGTCAGAGCCAAGGTCACTTGCGGCGTTATCTGGAAGACATGTACGGCAAGGTGTTCCGTCGCTATATGTTGCTGGTCAACGAAGCGGCTCCGCGTATTCCACCAATCGAACTGTTCTGGCGCGTGCACTTCATGCTCGGTGCTGCTGCATTCAGCATGTCCGGCATCAAGGCTTTGCGGGCGATTGCCGAGACTGATTTCGGCGTCAACACCTCCATCGAGCAAGTCATGCGCCTGATGGTGCCGTTCCTTGCGGCCGGCATGCGCGCCGAAACCGGTGTCACCGATACCGCGATGGCAACGGCGCAACTGCGTCCGCGTACTAAATCAACGCCGGTGGCCGCCAAGGTTTAACCGCACACGGGTGGGCGTGGCAGCTTGTATCCGCTAAGCTAGCCGCCCATGCCGACTCTCGTTCTGAACCCGTTCTCCATAGATTTCGTCGACCTGCCGGGCACTGCCTTCGGTGGCGATTTCGTGCAGGTCGGGTTTTTCGTTTTCAAGGAATTGTTATGACTGCTGGCCTGCAAGGCTCGTTGATGGTGGACGTCGCCGGTACCTGGCTGACGGCCGAGGATCGCCAATTGTTGCGCCAGCCCGAAGTGGGCGGCCTGATCATCTTCGCGCGAAACATCGAGCATCCACGTCAGGTGCGTGAGCTGAGCGCGGCAATCCGTGCCGTTCGCCCGGATCTGCTGCTGGCGGTGGACCAGGAGGGCGGTCGTGTACAGCGGCTGCGTCAGGGCTTCGTGCGACTGCCGGCGATGCGCGCTATCGCTGACAACCCGAATGCCGAACACCTCGCTGAGCAATGCGGCTGGATCATGGCCACAGAAGTGTTGGCAGTGGGGCTCGACTTGAGCTTCGCGCCAGTGCTGGATCTCGACTATCAGCGCAGCGCTGTGGTCGGCACCCGTTCCTTTGAAGGTGATCCGGAGCGTGCAGCATTGCTCGCCGGAGCGTTCATTCGCGGCATGAACAGTGCGGGTATGGCCGCCACTGGCAAGCATTTCCCTGGTCACGGCTGGGCGGAAGCTGACTCTCATGTGGCAATCCCGAACGACGAGCGCAGCCTCGACGAGATCCGCGCCAACGACCTCGTGCCCTTCGCCAAACTCAGCAAGCAATTGGCCGCTGTGATGCCTGCCCATGTGATCTACCCGCAAGTCGATTCGCAACCAGCCGGATTCTCCCGACGCTGGCTGCAGGACATCCTGCGCGGCGAGTTGCAGTTCGACGGCGTGATATTCAGTGACGATTTGTCGATGGCCGGCGCCCATGTGGTCGGCGATGCTGCCAGTCGTATCGAAGCCGCACTCAGCGCCGGTTGCGACATGGGCCTGGTGTGCAACGACCGCGCTGCCGCCGAACTGGCCCTGAGCGCCGCGCAGCGCTTGAAGGTCAAGCCATCGGCGCGTATTGCGCGGATGCGCGGCCAGGCGTTCGCCAGCACCGATTACCGTCAGGACCCGCGCTGGCTCACCGCCATCGGCGCGCTGAAAGACGCTCAACTGATTGATTAAGGACTCTTCGTTATGACGGTTTACGCGATTATCGGTGGTACTGGCCTGACCCAGCTCGAAGGTTTGAGCATTCGTCAGTCGCTGGCAGTGGATACGCCTTATGGTGCGCCATCAGCCGAGGTGCAGATCGGTGAGTACGCCGGCAAGGAAGTGCTGTTCCTCGCCCGCCACGGTCATCCGCACCGCTTCCCGCCGCATAAGGTCAACTACCGCGCCAATCTCTGGGCGCTGAAGCAGGCCGGTGCTGAAGCGATCATTGCGGTCAATGCTGTGGGCGGGATTCATCCGGCAATGGGCACTGGGCATTTTTGTGTTCCGCACCAGATCGTCGACTACACCAGTGGTCGTGAGCACACTTTTTTCGCCGATGATCTGGAGCATGTCACCCACATCGACTTCAGCTTTCCTTACAGCGAGCCGCTGCGTCAGCAGTTGATTGCGGCGTTGGCGGCGGAAGGATGCGAATACAGCGGTGAGGGCGTTTACGCTTGCACGCAGGGCCCGCGATTGGAAACCGTGGCCGAAATTGTGCGTCTGGAGCGTGACGGCTGCGACATCGTCGGCATGACGGGTATGCCGGAAGCGGCACTGGCCCGTGAGCTGGATCTGGATTACGCCTGTCTGTCGCTGGTGGTGAACCCGGCAGCGGGCAAGACCACGGCGGTGATCACTATGGCTGAAATCGAGCAGGCTTTGCATGACGGGATGGGCAAGGTGAAATCGACGTTGGCGCGGGTGCTCAAGGGCTGAGTCTAGCCTGACTTCGAGTCGACCCCATCGCTGGCAAGCCAGCTCCCACAGGTTTCGAGTTGAGCCAAAGTTTTATTTACGGCTCATAACCTTGTGGGAGCTGGCTTGCCAGCGATAGCGTCCTGACTGCCGCCAACATCCTCAACGCTTGTCGAGCTTGTCCGGCAATGGCGCAAACAGCGCTTCAATATCATCATTCTGCAACTTCCAGTCCCCGGCCTTGCGCCCGTCCAGTACGCCCGCCGCCAGGTCGGATTTTTCCTTCTGCAAGTGCTGAATCTTCTCTTCCACCGTGCCTCGGGCAATCATTTTGTAGACGAACACCGGTTTCTCCTGGCCGATTCGATACGCGCGGTCAGTCGCCTGATTCTCGGTCGCCGGGTTCCACCACGGGTCGTAGTGAATCACGGTATCCGCTTCCGTCAGGTTGAGCCCGACGCCGCCAGCCTTCAGGCTGATCAGAAAGATCTGACGCGTACCACTCTGAAATTCCTTCACTGGCGTACGCCGATCACGGGTTTGCCCGGTCAGTAGCGCATACGAAATATTGCGTTTTTTCAGTTCCGCCTCGATCAGCGACAGCATCGAAGTGAACTGTGAAAACAGCAGAATCCGCCGTCCTTCTTCAAACAGCTCTTCGAGCATTTCCATCAGGCTGTCGAGCTTGCCCGAGGTGCTGCCGCGAGCGGGCAGGGTGGCATCGTTGACCAGTCGCAGATCGCAACAGACCTGCCGCAGCTTTAGCAGCGCTTCAAGAATGATGATCTGGCTGCGCGCCACGCCTTTACGGGTAATCTCGTCGCGAACCTTTTTGTCCATCGCCAGACGCATGGTTTCGTACACGTCACGCTGGGCTTCATTGAGATCGACCCAGTGGATGATTTCCGTCTTCGGTGGAAGTTCGGTGGCAACTTGTTCTTTGGTGCGGCGCAGCAGGAACGGTTTGATCCGACCGTTAAGGTGCTGAAGTCTGACCTCGCTGCCACGTTTTTCGATGGGCACACGGTAATCGGCATTAAAGCTTTTGACGTCGCCAAGCCATCCCGGCAGCAGGAAGTGAAACAGCGACCACAGTTCGCCCAGGTGATTTTCCAGTGGCGTGCCGCTCAGGCACAGGCGCTGGCGAGCGTTGAGCTCACGGGCGGCTTGCGCGGCTTTGCTGTTCGGATTCTTGATGTACTGCGCTTCATCCAGCACCAACACGTGCAGCGGTTGCTGCGCGAGACGTTCGATGTCCTTGGGCAGCAGCGCGTAGGTGGTGAGGATAAGATCGTATTCAGCGAGTTTCTCAAAGTGCTTTTTACGACTGGCACCGTACAGCGCCACCACCTTCAATTGCGGGGTGAAGTGCGCTGCTTCGTCGAGCCAGTTGGGAATCAGGCTGGTGGGCATCACCACCATGCACGGTCGATCCAGGCGGCCAGCGTTTTTTTCGCTGAGAATGTGCGCCAGAGTCTGTAAGGTTTTTCCCAACCCCATGTCATCCGCGAGAATCCCGCCAACCTCAAGTTGCCGTAGCGATTGCATCCAGCTCAAACCTTCAAGCTGATACGGGCGTAGCGTTGCGTTCAAGCCTTGCGGTGCTTGCGCGCTGTAATCACGAATATCGCGCAGACGCTGGGCGAAACCGCGAATGTGCTCTCCGCCTTCCCACAGCAGAGGAATGCCTTCCAGCGAATTGAGTCGCGTGGCGTCAGCCTTGCTCAGGCGTAACGTGGTTTCGCCCGGTTCCTGCAAATAGAATTCGCCGAGGGTCGCCAGTACCGGTTTCAATCGGCCAAGCGGCAACGCCACTTGCAACGGGCCGTGCTCGCTGTTGCGTTGCGGGATGTTCACCAGAATCAGCTCTTCATCCCGACGCCGCGCAAGGCGTTCCGGGTTGAGGATTTCCGCATGCGAGCGCATCAGGTTGAGCAGAATCGGCAGCAGGCTCAGGCGTTCGCCGTTGACGATGATCCCCAGTTCCAGATCAAACCAGTCACGCTCCGGCGCCTGTTCGACGGTGGCGTACCAGTCATCGACAGCCGTCAGGTCGAAGCCGAACTCTTCGTCGATCTGCAATTCCCAGTTCTGAGTGCGCAGCTTTGGCAGCTCATTGAGAGTGAAGGTCAGCCAGGCACTGTCATTGACCATCTCATACAGCTCGCCAGCGCTTTCCGGCAGCGCTTTGCTCTGGCGGGTGGCGATGCGAAATCCGAGGATTCGCAGTTGCTCTCGATAGGACTGTTCGACTTCCGGGTGACGTTTTATCCGTAGCGTCTGGGTTTCCTGGCGGATCAGGATGTCGCTGTTCTTTTGCCCGCTGACGTATTCGTCCAGATAGCTGAAAGACAGCGCCGCACGATGCTGGATATAGCGCTGCATTTTGCCGTTACGCGGTTCGAAGGCGCTGAACTCGACACTGGCCAGCCACAGGCGTGGCACCGGTTGCACATTGTCCACCAGCACTTGCGGAGGAGCCTTCGGGCCGCGGTTTTCCAGCACGGCCTGAAGTTTTTCCAGTAGCTCGGCGTCTTTGGCAGCAGCAGGGTATTCGAGGGTTTCCTGCACTTGCAGCAATACCGCCGCGCAATGTTTGCAGTTGATGCGAACCGGGCAGGTGCAAGTGGCGTCGACCATCAGCAGCGTTCCTTTGGCTGACTCGCGCAGGTGAATGGTCTGACGGTAAACGTTACCGCCAGAGCCTTCGCAACTGGCGGTGATCGTCGCGTCGCCGACCTGGGCGATTCGTACCCGGTTTTCCAGAGCATAGCGGCGGCCACGCTCCAGGCTCTGTTCCTTGAATCGGCTGACCCAGGAGGGTGCCAACGGTTTACTCAGGGGCGGGGACATAAGGACTTCGATCAGTCCGGAATGGCTTCAGGGGCTTGCCGTGGGGCGGGCGCCGTCAGAGAGGTGATCTTGACCAGCAGCCCCAGGTGGCCGTTGTCGAGAAAATTCAGTTGGCCATTTTTGGTATGACTGTCCTGTTTCAGGCGCTCACTGGCGGTGACCATGCCATTGGCGTCGATCTGATTGACCCAGAAATCGGCGTTCACATCGGTGAAGCGGCCGAGTTTCATTTCCAGCGTGCCCTCGATCGGGAACTGACCGAACTGTTCCGAGCCTTCGCTGACCGCCACTTTCGCCGGCGCTTCGCCGAGGGTTTGCTGCCAGGCCCTGTGCATCAACACGCTGTAATCGCCGCTGGCGGTGAGTTTCGCCGCCACATCGCCCAATGCCGGCGTGCGTTTGCTGTCGTCGCCCAGGCGCTGGGCACCAGCGGCCCAGTCTTCCGGGGCGGCACGGCTGACAATCGCCGGTACCGCGTTCTGGCGTACCAGAATCATTTCGACCATATACGTGTCATCGGCAAATGCCGTGGGAGCGACCAGGGTCAGAAGCAAGGTCAGTGAGCGAAACAGGCGCATGCGGCGTCCTTAAACAGTTTTCGGGAGGAGGCGCTCGAACAGCGCCTCTACAGTATTAAAGCGCTCTTCCGGGCGTTCCATCGGCACCTGGAACTTGAACATTGTGGCGCCTTCGAATTTGTAGCGTTTTGGCTGGCTCTGAATCAGCTTGATCAGAGTCATCGGATCGACCGGAGTCTGCGCCGCGAACTCGATACGTCCGCCCTGCGGGCCACCATCGACCTTCTTGATGCCCAACTGTTCGGCCTGCAATTTCAGCGCAGTGATCCGCACCAGATTCTTGGTTGGCTCAGGCAGCAAGCCGAATCGGTCGATCATTTCCACTTGCAGGTCTTTCAGGCCTTCCTCGTCGGTGGCCGAGGCGATGCGCTTGTACAGAATCAACCGGGCGTGGACGTCCGGCAGATAGCTTTCAGGGATCAGCGCCGGCACCCGCAGATTGACCTCCGGGCCGCCACCAAGCGGCTGGTCGAGGTTCGGCTGCTCGCCCTTGCGGATCGACTTCACTGCGCGTTCGAGCATTTCCATGTACAGCGTAAAACCGACTGCCTGAATCTGCCCGCTCTGACCATCGCCGAGCAGTTCGCCGGCACCACGGATTTCCAGGTCATTGGTCGCCAGCACGAAACCGGCGCCGAGATCCTGAGTGTTGGCAATCGCTTCCAGACGTTTTTCCGCGTCGCCAGTGATTTGCTGGCGCGGTGGCGTCAACAGGTAGGCGTAAGCCTGGTGATGACTGCGGCCGACACGACCACGCAACTGGTGCAATTGTGCCAGGCCGAACTTGTCGGCGCGCTCGATGATGATGGTGTTGGCGCTTGGCACGTCGATGCCGGTCTCGATGATGGTCGAGGCGATCAGCACGTTGAAGCGCTTGTGATAGAAGTCGCTCATCACCTGTTCGAGTTCGCGTTCGCGCATCTGCCCGTGGCCGATGCCGATCCGCGCTTCCGGCACCAGTTCAGCCAGATCCGCAGCGCACTTCTCGATGGTTTTCACATCGTTGTGCAAGTAGTAAACCTGCCCGCCACGCAACAGTTCACGCAGCAAAGCCTCTTTGACAGTGCTTTTGTTCTGCTCCATGACGAAGGTGCGCACCGACAGGCGTCGCGCTGGCGGCGTGGCGATGATCGACAGGTCGCGCATGCCCGACACTGCCATGTTCAGCGTGCGCGGAATCGGCGTGGCGGTCAGGGTCAGAATGTCGACTTCGCTGCGCAGCGCCTTGAGCTGTTCTTTCTGACGCACACCGAAACGGTGTTCTTCGTCGATGATTACCAGCCCGAGATTTTTGATCTTCACGTCGTCGGACAGCAACTTGTGCGTGCCGATGACGATGTCGATTTTGCCTTCGGCCAGGTCCGCAATGGCGGCGTTGATTTCCTTGGTCGACTTGAAGCGGCTCATCACTTCCACGCTCACCGGCCAGTCGGCGAAGCGGTCGCGGAAGCTGTTGTAATGCTGTTGGGCGAGCAGGGTGGTCGGGACCAGAATCGCCACTTGGCGACCGCCGTGCACAGCGATGAACGCTGCGCGCATCGCCACTTCGGTCTTGCCGAAACCTACGTCGCCGCACACCAGTCGATCCATCGGTCTCGGTGCGAGCATGTCTTCGCGCACGGCTTCGATGGTGGTTTGCTGGTCCGGGGTTTCTTCGAACGGGAAACCGGCGCTGAAGGTTGCGTAATCGGCTTTCGGATCGGCGAATGCATAACCTTCGCGAGCCGCGCGGCGGGCATAGATGTCGAGCAACTCGGCGGCGACATCGCGCACCTGTTCGGCGGCTTTGCGTTTGGCTTTCTGCCACGTCTCGGAGCCGAGGCGATGCAATGGGGCCAGCGCATCGTCGCTGCCGGTGTAGCGGGCAATCAGGTGCAGGTTCGCCACGGGCACGTAGAGCTTGGCGCCCTCGGCGTATTCGAGGGTGAGAAACTCGGCGGCCTGATCTTCGATTTCCAGGGTTGCGAGGCCCAGATAACGACCGACACCGTGGTCGATGTGCACCACCGGCGCGCCTTCGCGCAGCTCGGTAAGGTTTTTGATCACTGCATCGTTATTGCCGTCAGCGCGTTTTTCGCGACGGCGACGCTGCATCACTCGTTGACCGAACAGCGGGCTTTCCGCAACCAGCGCCAATGCCGGATCGTCCAGCATCAGGCCTTCATCGAGCGGCGCAATGGTGATCGCCAGACGATCCTTGCCGTTGACGAAATCCGGCCAGCTATCGACGGTTTTTGGGCGCAGCTTCAGGCGTTCGAGCAACTCCAGCAACACTTCACGACGGCCCGCGGACTCGGCGGTGAACAGCACGCGCCCGGGGAATTCCTCGAGGAATGCGGCAAGCGCAGCAAGTGGCTGAGTGGCCTTGGCTTCAATCGCCAGATTCGGCAGCGCTTGCGCCGGGAAGCGTTCGCGACCGGCACCGGCCTCGACGTCCTGCTGACTGGCAACCACGCGCGGCCAGTTCTTCAGGCGGGCGAAGCAGTCTTCCACCGGCAGGAACAGTTCGGCGGGAGGCAATAAAGGACGCGATGGATCGACGCGACGTTCTTCATAGCGATTGCGCACGTCGTTCCAGAAGTTTTCCGCCGCCTGTTCGATGCCCGGCAGCGAGAACACTTGGGTGTCCTGTGGCAGGTAGTCGAACAGGGTCGAGGTCTCGTCGAAGAACAGCGGCAGGTAATACTCGATACCGGCCGGCGTGATCCCGCTGCTCAGATCCTGAAAGATCGGGCAGCGACGGAAGTCGACATCGAAGCGCTCGCGGAAACGAGCCTTGAAGCGGGTGACCGCATCTTTTTGCAGCGGAAACTCGCGGGCCGGCAGCAGCTTGACCGAATCGACCTTGTCGATGGAGCGCTGGTTTTCCGGATCGAAGGTACGCAGGGTCTCGATTTCGTCGTCGAACAGATCAATGCGATAGGGCAGTTTGCTGCCCATCGGGAACAGATCGATCAGCGCACCGCGTACGGTGAACTCGCCGTGCTCGTAGACCGTATCGACATAGCGATAGCCGCTGGCTTCGAGCCGCGAACGCATCTGCTCGACGTCGAGTTTCTGGCCAACGTCCAGCACCAGACTGCTGCCGAGCAGGAATTTGGTCGGCGCCAGGCGATGCAGGGCGGTGGTGATCGGCACCACCAGCACGCCATGTTCCAGTTCCGGCAGCCTATATAGGCTGGCGATACGCTGGGAAATGATGTCCTGGTGCGGCGAGAACAGGTCGTAGGGCAGGGTTTCCCAGTCGGGAAAATGCAGAACGGGCAAATCCGGGGCGAAGAAGCCCAGCTCCTGTTCCAGCCGTTCGGCACTTTGGCTGTCGGCGGTCAATAGCAACGTGAAGCGCTTGGCAGCGCTGGCAGCCTCGGCAATCGCCAGGCTGAGGGCAGCACCGGGCAAATTGCCCCAATGCTGTTTACCTGCCGCAGCAGGGAGAAGCGGTAGACGCAGAACGGGCACGGAAGGTTGAGCTCCAGGCTTTGCGACAAAGTCGGTAATTGTAGCGGCGTCAGGTGTCGCCTGTCAGTTGCAGACTGTGTCTATCTTCGATGTTTGCGCGAAATGTAGTGGTAACCATAAAAACGAGCACTTTTTTAGTGGTTATGTAGTGCCGAAACGGGGTCGTGTTACGGAGGGTTACAGACATCGTCTAACAGTCGTCGAAAAATTGACTGCGCTGAAAGCCGCGGTTTTACTGGGCTGTAGAAGGGCGTAATTTTTTTGATAGGAATTTTGTTACCGATTGCGCGACAAGCGCGCATTGCTACAAGAGGTTCTGGGCGGCATAATGTAGCCCCTTTTTTCTGCCCCTACATGTGGAAGGTTACCGTGACTCAGAAGCCCGACCAGTGTCTTGGTGAATGGATCGACCGTGAAGCACTCGCAGAAGCGATGATTCCGCTTATAGGTAAGCTATA
>NZ_JBIUXX010000077.1:6060-7004 GCF_044744235.1 Pseudomonas sp. NPDC087346 | reverse complement strand
CTCTACCGCAATAACAACGTGGTGAGCTCGATCTATGGCCGCAGCCTGATCAACCAGTCTGTCATCGCGATTCTCAAAGCTCACCGCTTTGCTCGCCATCGTTCTTCCGATGACAGCGAACTCTCCGTCCACGAAACATTCCCTCTGCTGAAAGCCATGAGCGAGCTCAAGCTCGGCGCGGCTTCGGTGGATCTGGGCAAGTTGGCGTTCAAATTCCGCAACGAAGGCAACGGCCGTACCGCCGAACAATTCGTGCGTGAAGAGATGGCTGACGTGGTTGGCCAGCAAAACGCTTCGGCCCGTAAAGGCACCGACGTTGTGCTGTACGGCTTCGGTCGTATCGGCCGTCTGCTGGCACGCATCCTGATCGAGAAAACCGGTGGTGGCGACGGTCTGCGTCTGCGGGCCATCGTGGTGCGCAAAGGCGCCGACAACGACCTGACCAAACGCGCCAGCCTGCTGCGTCGCGACTCGGTACATGGTTCGTTCAACGGCACCATCACCATCGACGAAGAAAACAACACCATCACCGCCAACGGTAACCTGATCCAGGTGATCTACGCGAAGAACCCTACCGAGGTGGATTACACCCAGTACGGGATCAAAGACGCGCTGCTGGTGGACAACACGGGTGTATGGCGTGACGCCGATGGCCTGGGTCAGCACTTGCAGTGCCCGGGTATCGACCGCGTTGTTCTGACCGCGCCAGGCAAAGGCAAGCTGAAGAACATCGTGCACGGCATCAACCACGGTGAAATCACCGCTGACGACAAGATCGTGTCTGCTGCTTCCTGCACCACCAACGCCATCGTGCCGGTGCTGAAAGCTGTGAATGACAAGTTCGGCATCATTAACGGTCACGTTGAAACGGTTCACTCGTACACCAACGACCAGAACCTGATCTACAACTACCACAACGGCGATCTCCGAGGCCGTAGCTACGC
>NZ_JBIUXX010000077.1:0-6050 GCF_044744235.1 Pseudomonas sp. NPDC087346 | reverse complement strand
CTTGAGAAAGCCGCCACCCGTGAAGAGATGAACGAGTACCTGCGCTACATGGCGCTGCACTCCGATCTGCACAAGCAAATCGACTTCGTCAATTCGCAGGAAGTGGTTTCCACCGACTTCGTTGGCTCGCGCCACGCAGGCGTTGTCGATGCTGAAGCGACGATCACCCAGGATAACCGCGTTGTTCTGTACGTCTGGTACGACAACGAGTTCGGTTACAGCTGCCAGGTGATCCGCGTGATGGAAGACATGGCCGGTGTAAACCCGCCAGCATTCCCGCGCTAAGCCTTAGCTGCAAATGAAAACGCCCCGACTTTGGTCGGGGCGTTTTTGTTTGTGTGGCTTGTAGAGAGGTGTTGTCAGGGCTGGCCTCATCGCCAGCAGGCTGGCTCCCACATTTGATCTTCGCCGTTCACAAATCCCCCTGTGGGAGCTAGCCTGCTTTGATCTTCGCCGTTCACAAATCCTCCTGTGGGAGCTAGCCTGCTAGCGATAGCAATTTATCGGGCGCCGCCAGGCACGGCTGCTTGCGCCGTACGCAGTTCATGCTTGTTGCCACGGAACAGCACCAGCGTCGCCAGCAATCCCATCACCGCCGCGCCGCTGAGCCAGATCCCCGGCGCAGCCTTGTTATCCAGTACATGAATCAGATAAGTACACGCTGCCGGTGTGAAGCCACCGAAGGTTGCAGTCGCCAGGCTATAGGCCAGCGAAAACCCGGTCGTACGCACTTCGACCGGCATGATCTCGGTCAGCGCCACAACCATCGCCCCGTTGTACGAGCCATAGAGGAACGACAGCCACAACTCGACGATCAGCAAATGGCTGAAGCTCGGGTTCGCCACCAGCCACGACAGGGCTGGATAGGCAGTGAGAATCGCCAGAATCGTCGCCGCAAGCAGTAGGGGTTTACGTCCGATCCTGTCGGAAAGTGCACCCATCACCGGCAGCCAGAAGAAGTTCGACAGACCGATACATACCGTCACCAGCAGCGCGTCGAAATCCGACAAGTGCAGTTCAGCCTTGCCGAAGGTCGGGGTGTAAGCGGTGATCAGGTAGAACGACACGGTGGTCATCACCACCAAGGCCATGCCGGCGATGACGATGCCGAAGTTCTGACCGATCGAACGGACGATTTCCTGCAGGGTAGGGCGATGTTTCCGCGCCTGGAATTCCGGGGTTTCTTCCAGCGAGCGACGAATCACGAAGATCACCGGAACGATCATGCAGCCGATCAGGAACGGCACGCGCCAGCCCCAGTCACCCATTTGTTCCGGGCTCAGCCAATGATTGAGGCCGACACCGAGCAACCCGGCGAAGACCACTGCCGCTTGCTGGCTGGCGGACTGCCAACTGACGAAGAAGCCCTTGCGGCCCGGCGTGGCGATTTCCGCCAGATAAACCGAGACGCCGCCCAATTCCACGCCAGCCGAGAAGCCTTGCAGCAAACGCCCGAACAGCACAATCAGTGGCGCGGCCACACCCAGCGTTGCATAACCCGGGACGCAGGCAATCAGCACGGTGCCAGCAGCCATCAGCGCCAGCGTGATGATCAGACCTTTGCGGCGACCATGACGGTCGATGTAAGCACCGAGGAAAATCGCCCCCAACGGCCGCATCAGGAAGCCGGCACCAAAGGTGGCCAGCGACAGCATCAGGGAAGCAAAGGCGCTATCGGCCGGGAAGAAGGTTTTGGCGATGGCTGTGGCGTAGAAGCCGTAGACCATGAAGTCGAACATTTCGAGAAAATTGCCGCTGACAACGCGAAAAATCGCTTTGCCTTTGCCCGTTGTGGAGGACATGGGTGGGTACTCTCTATTAGCTGTCTTATTGGAAATCCCTGATCTAGACACGTCCTCGTCGTCACGCGGCAACTCAGGCAGTACCTGTGAACAGTTTTGTAACCATATGTGTATAGAGAATAGTAGGCAACTACTAGTTAGCGGGTTGCTTAAACGATATAGCCATTAGCGGAGCTGTTCGATGTTCGCTGGCGCATGAAAACCTGTAGGAGTGAGCCTGCTCGCGATGGCGGTATGCCGGTTAAAGATCGGCTACCTGACACTACGCCATCGCGAGCAGGCTCACTCCTACAGGTTCTGGCGCATAATCTTCCGCTTTGTGCTGGGCCAGAGGGTTCGTTGTGATGCTAGGGAGATTGCTTGGTCTTGTAATGCTGGCAGGCATGTTGTCCGGCTGCGGCAACGGCGATTCCATGGAAAGCTTCGGCGGCCCGACCATGGGCAGCACCTATTCGATCAAGTACGTGCGTCACGCCGGTCTCGCGGATTCGACGCAAGTTCGTAGCGAAGTGGAAGGCATCCTCGGCGAAGTGGATCGGCAGATGTCGACCTACCGCAGTGATTCGGACATCGAACGCTTCAATGCACTCCCTGCCAGCAGCTGTCAGACCATGCCGGCATCGATACTCGAATTGGTCAGGGTCGGCGAACAACTGTCGCAACAAAGCGAAGGCTCCTACGACCTGACAGTTGAACCGCTGATGAATCTCTGGGGTTTCGGCCCGCAAGGTCGTGAAGAAAAAGTCCCAAGCGCTGCCGCATTGGCCGAAGTCATGCAACGCGTCGGCTATCACCATCTGCGCATCGACGGCGATCAACTGTGCAAGGACGCAGCCGTCGAGGTTGACTTCGACAGCATTGCCGCCGGTTACGCCGTCGATACGATTGCCGCAAGACTCGAAGCCATGGGTATTCACGATTACCTCGCCGAAGCCACCGGCGAACTCAAGGCTTCGGGCAAAAAACTCGACGGCTCACCATGGCGAATTGCGCTGGAGGAGCCCCGTGACGATCAGCAAGTGGCCGAGCGCGTTATCAGCATCGACGGTTATGGCGTTTCCACCTCCGGCGATTACCGCAATTACTTCCTGCAGGATGGCCGGCGTTATTCCCACACCTTTGATGCTCGGTCTGGTGCGCCGGTCCTACACAACCTGGCGTCAGTCACGGTGATTCATCCTTCAACGCTGATGGCCGATGGACTATCGACGCTGTTGCTGATTCTCGGCCCTGAAAGGGCTTGGGACTATGCCGAAAAACATGACATTGGTGCATTCTTTGTCATTCGTGCCGATACAGGTTTTGTCATCCGCACCAGTAAGGCCTTTGAGCGACTCAGTGGCAAAAAAACTGACTGAGGACAATGCGAAAGCTGGCGTTGTAGTGCAGGCAAAAGTAGCCTACGACGCGACCAAGGGTTAATGTGCGCGGCGTTGACGCTTCTATAGACTGTGTCCGGGTTCTTTACTTGCCCCCAATTGTTCCTTCGCGCCGCCAATCGGCGTGATTTAGCCGCAGGTGCTGCTGGCACCGCGGCCTGTTCTGAGGAGTACGCATGGCTGTCTACAACTACGACGTGGTGGTGCTGGGTTCCGGCCCGGCGGGAGAAGGCGCGGCAATGAACGCCGCCAAAGCAGGACGCAAGGTGGCGATGGTTGATAGCCGTCGTCAGGTCGGCGGTAACTGCACCCACCTGGGTACCATCCCGTCCAAGGCCCTGCGTCACTCGGTGCGGCAGATCATGCAGTTCAACACCAACCCGATGTTCCGGGCGATTGGTGAGCCGCGCTGGTTCTCCTTCCCGGACGTGTTGAAAAGCGCCGAGAAAGTCATTTCCAAGCAAGTCGCTTCGCGTACTGGCTACTACGCCCGTAACCGCGTCGACGTGTTCTTCGGCACTGGCAGCTTCGCCGACGAGCAAACCATCGAAGTGGTCTGCGCCAATGGCGTGGTCGAAAAACTGGTGGCCAAGCACATCATCATCGCCACCGGTTCGCGCCCGTATCGCCCGGCGGACATCGATTTCCACCACCCGCGTATCTACGATAGCGACACCATCCTCAGCCTCGGCCACACTCCGCGCAAACTGATTGTTTACGGCGCTGGCGTGATCGGCTGCGAATACGCCTCGATCTTCAGTGGTCTGGGTGTGCTGGTTGAATTGGTGGATAACCGTGGTCAGTTGCTGAGCTTCCTCGACTCGGAAATTTCCCAGGCGTTGAGCTACCACTTCAGCAACAACAACATCACCGTGCGCCACAACGAAGATTACGATCGCGTTGAAGGCGTGGACAACGGCGTGATCCTGCACCTGAAGTCGGGCAAGAAGATCAAGGCTGACGCCTTACTCTGGTGCAACGGCCGTACCGGCAACACCGATCAGTTGGGTCTGGAAAACATCGGCGTCAAGGTCAACAGCCGTGGCCAGATTGAAGTCGACGAGGCTTACCGCACCTGCGTACCGAACATCTACGGTGCCGGCGACGTGATCGGCTGGCCGAGCCTGGCCAGTGCCGCGCACGACCAGGGTCGTTCTGCGGCTGGCAGCATCGTTGATAACGGTAGCTGGCGCTTCGTGAATGACGTGCCAACCGGCATCTACACGATTCCGGAGATCAGCTCGATCGGCAAGAACGAGCAGGAGCTGACTCAGGCCAAAGTGCCGTACGAAGTCGGCAAGGCGTTCTTCAAGAGCATGGCGCGTGCGCAGATCGCCGGCGAGCCGCAAGGCATGCTGAAGATTCTGTTCCACCGTGAAACCCTGGAAGTGCTGGGCGTTCACTGCTTCGGTTATCAGGCGTCGGAGATCGTCCACATCGGTCAGGCGATCATGAGCCAGCCGGGCGAGTTGAACACGTTGAAGTACTTCGTCAACACCACGTTCAACTACCCGACCATGGCTGAAGCCTATCGCGTAGCGGCGTACGACGGCCTCAACCGGCTTTTTTGACGGGCTCCGGCCGGTGGCCTGAGCCGGCCGGGGAGACCGATTTCAGCAATTCTCGAGAGTGGCAGTGGCCAAGCCGGGATAGTGTGTCATCAGGCTGTCAACGCCGAAGTCGGCGAGTCTGCGCATCAGCGCAGGCTCGTTGACGGTCCACACCGACACATGCAGCCCCTGACGCTGCGCCTTCTGCAGGCGTTCCGGCGTACACAGCGTCCAGTTCAACGCGAGAATCTCACAGCCATAACTTGCCGCGACCTTCAACGGGTCGAGCCAGGCGTATTCGGCTACCAGCCCACGAGACACATCCGGCACCAGATCCAGCGCAGCCTTCAGCACTTCCCGTGAACTCGAGGTGATCGTCACCTTGTCCAGCAGGCCGTGGCGCTGAGCCATTTCGCGGATCGCCAGCACGGTAGTCGCTGCGCGGGTGCGCGAAGCGCTTTTGACTTCAAGCTGCCAGTGCTCGAAATCGCATTTCTCGAACAGTTCTTCCAGTGTTGGAATCGGGCACGGCTTGATCCAGCCCGGACCGCCCTTGCGTGCGTCGTAGGTCACCAGTTCGGCAGCGGTGTGCTCGACGACTTTGCCGCGCCGGTCAGTGGTGCGCTTGAGGGTCGGGTCGTGGATGACCATCAGCTCGCCGTCCTTGGACAGGTGCAGATCCAGCTCGCAGCGGCGCACGCCGTGCTTGAGACATTCCTGAAAACTGGTCAGGGTATTTTCCGGTGCTTCGCCCTTGGCGCCGCGGTGGCCGTAGATAAGGGTCACGGTTCTTCCTTAAGTTAAATGCCTGATTCGTTCTGTTCGCGGGCCAGACGTCGTTCCTGGGCCTGCTTCTGCAAAATGTAGCGGGCGAGCAACTGGCGCTGGGCATCGGTCAGGTATTCGAACTCGGTGCCGACGTCGTAGCCGTCGCCCTTGCGATCGCAATGGGTGACGCGGGCGCGCAACAGCAGACCGAGCGCCTGCGGCATCAACACCAGTTTGACCGACAGGTGGGCGCCCACGGCAATCGCTGTCGGGTACTGAAAGTCGATGCCGCCCTCGGAGATGATCACCGGTTGCGGCTCGCCGATCTGCCCGAGCACGGTCAGGGCGACCACCTGGCTGAGCAGGTCGATGCGTTTGTTCTGCGACTTCAAGAATGCCGCAATCGCCCGGTCACGCTCACTGATCTGGCGCAACAGGTGCTGCGACTCGAATTCGCTCAGGTGCAGTTCGCTGAGCAGGTTGAACAGCGGGGAAGCATCCTGCAACACTTCCTGGCCTGCGGCTTCGGGAGCGGACAGGGGCCGAATTTC
>NZ_JBIUXX010000076.1:15721-22761 GCF_044744235.1 Pseudomonas sp. NPDC087346 | reverse complement strand
GTCAGTTCAACGGCAAGATTCTTCGGAGGCGGCGCATCACATCCACTTCAGAAAGATGTCGGCAATTATGCAGATTGCGAAAAATATTTCAAACTTCTTTTATGATTGTTTTGCCCAAGGAGCACCCGATGGACTATCGCCAGCTAGGCCGTACCGACCTGAACGTGAGTGCAATCTGCCTCGGCACCATGACCTGGGGCGAGCAAAACACCCAGGATGAGGCCTTCGCCCAGATCGAACGGGCCAAGGAAGCCGGAATCAATTTCATCGACACCGCCGAGATGTACCCCGTGCCGCCGAAGGCCGAAACCTACGCCACTACCGAGCGCTACATCGGCAATTACTTCAAGCGCCGCGGTGATCGCGCCGACTGGATTCTGGCCAGCAAGATCGCCGGCCCCGGCAACACCATCGACTACATCCGTGACAAGAACCTGCGCCACAACCGCCAGCACATCACCGCCGCGGTGGATGCCAGCCTCGAGCGCCTGCAAACCGATTACATCGATCTTTACCAGTTGCACTGGCCTGAGCGCAGCACCAATTTCTTCGGCCAGCTCGGCTACAAGCATAAGATCGAAGCCAACCTGACGCCGCTCGAAGACACCCTCGAAGCACTGGACGAACAAGTGCGCGCCGGCAAGATCCGCCATATCGGCCTGTCCAACGAAACGCCGTGGGGCACCATGCGTTTCCTCGCACTGGCCGAAGCCCGTGGATGGCCGCGCGCGGTGTCGATCCAGAATCCTTACAATCTGCTGAACCGCAGCTTCGAAGTCGGTCTGGCCGAGATCGCCATCCGCGAACAATGCGGCCTGCTCGCCTATTCGCCGCTGGCGTTCGGTTTTCTCTCAGGCAAGTACGAAGGGGGCGCCCGCCCGCCGAAAGGTCGCCTGAGCCTCTACAGCCGCTTCAGCCGCTATTTCAACGCGCAGTCGGAAGCCGCATGCAGCCGTTACGTCGCGCTGGCCCGTGAACACGGTCTGGACCCGGCGCAAATGGCGCTGGCATTCGTCACCCAGCAACCGTTCGTCACCAGCAACATCATTGGCGCGACGACGCTTGAGCAACTGGACAGCAACATCGCCAGTTTTGATCTGAAACTTTCCGATGAAGTGCTGGAAGGGATCGAGGCGATTCACAAGGATCACCCGAATCCTGCACCTTGATTGATCTGTAAAACCAATCGCGGGCAAGCCACGCTCCCACAGGTATCACCTGAACCTGTGGGAGCGTGGCTTGCCCGCGATGGCGTCAGCCGGATTACCGCAAAATTCAAAGCGACCGCGCAATGATCTCCTTCATGATTTCATTGGTGCCGGCATAGATCCGCTGCACCCGCGCATCTGCCCACGCCCGGGCCACCGGGTATTCCCACATGAAGCCGTAACCGCCATGCAACTGCACGCACTCGTCGAGTACCTTGCATTGCAGGTCGGTGCCCCAGTATTTGGCCATCGCCGCCGTAGGCACATCAAGCTTGCCTTGCAGGTGCAGTTCCAGGCACTTGTCGACAAACACCCGGCCGATCTGGATCTCGGTGGCCATCTCCGCCAGTTTGAAGCGGGTGTTCTGGAAGTCGGCAATTGCCTTGCCGAATGCCTTGCGGTCACGGGTGTAATCGATCGTCCACTGCAACGCCGCTTCGGCTGAGGCCAGTCCGCCAATCGCCACGGTCAGACGCTCCTGAGGCAATTCCTGCATCAGATAGGCGAAACCCATCCCGGCCTGGCCCAGCAGGTTTTCCTTCGGCACCCTGACGTCCTGGAAGAACAGCTCCGAGGTGTCCTGGGCCTTCATGCCAACCTTTTCCAGACGTTTGCCCTTGTCAAAGCCCGGGGTATTCGCTTCAACCAGAAACAGACTGGTGCCCTTGGCGCCGGCCTTGGGATCGGTTTTGGCCACAACGATAACCAGATCAGCCAGAAAGCCGTTGGTGATAAAGGTTTTCGAGCCGTTGATCACGTACTCGTCACCGTCGAGCACGGCGGTGGTCTTGACCCCTTGCAGGTCGGAACCGGCGCCCGGTTCTGTCATGGCAATTGCCGTGACCATTTCGCCCGAAACCAGTTTCGGCAGGTATTTGTGCTTCAGCGCTTCGCTGCCGTAATGCAGGATGTAAGGCGCAACGATGTCGGAATGCAGCGAGAAACCGATGCCGGTCAGCCCCAGCCGTCCGACCTCCTCGATCACCACGGTGCTGTAAAGAAAGTCCGCCCCCAACCCGCCGTATTCTTCCGGCAGATGCGAGCAGAGCATCCCCGCCTCCCCTGCCTTGTTCCAGAGTTTGCGGTCGATGTAGCCCTGCTTTTCCCATTGTCCATGAAACGGCACGGCCTCTTTTTCGAGGAATGTTCTGACGCTGTCGCGAAACAATTCGTGCTCGGAGCTGAACAAGGTTCTGGGAATCATGCGGCACCTTTCTTTCTTGTTGGAGGGATATGCCCTTCAGAGACTAAGCGCCACTGGCGATACGGGACACTGGACACATCCGACAAAAAATAAGACGATCCAGCCGTCTGGTGACCACTTTCCCTTATAAAAACAAAACAAAAGTTGAATTATGTCTAAGCAAGTCTCCACGCCCTTGCGGCGCGTCAGCATCCTGGCGATCGACCGGGTTTTCGCATCCACTCTCATGCAGGCCAAGGATTTCTTCCACCTGGCCAGCCTGCGTTACGGCAAACAACTGGGCCACGGCCTGACTCCGGCGTTCGAAACGCGCCTGGTCAGCCCAGATGGCAAACCGGTGAATAGCTTCAGTGATGTGGTCATGCCGGTGGACGGCGGCCTGGAAAACGCTGATGTGATCATCCTCCCGGCCTTCTGGGACGATTTCGACACTCTGTGCAGCCGTTATCCACAAGTCCTGCCATGGCTGCGCGAGCAGCACGCTCGCGGCGCGGTACTCTGCGGCGAAGCCACCGGGGTGTTCTGGCTGGCCGAGGCCGGCCTGCTCAATGGCAAGGAGGCGACCACTTACTGGCGCTTCTTCAATGCCTTTGCCGAGCGTTTCCCCAAGGTCTATCTCAATCAGGACAAGCATCTGACCGATGCCGACAACCTGTATTGCGCCGGCGGCACCACCTCGGCCTGCGATCTTTATATCTATCTGATCGAGCGTTTCTGCGGCGCCAACGTCGCGCAAGCCGTGGCCCGCGACATCCTCTACGAAGTGCAGCGCAGCTACGCGCCGGGCCGCATCGGTTTCGGCGGGCAGAAGCTGCACCAGGACGTGATCATCCTGCAAATCCAGCATTGGCTCGAAGAGCATTTCGCCGACAAGTTTCGCTTCGAAGACGTGGCCCGCGAGCACGGCATGAGCATCCGCAACTTCATGCGCCGCTTCCAGACCGCTACCGGTGACAAACCGCTGCATTACCTGCAACGACTGCGTATCGAGACGGCCAAGGGCTTGCTCTCGGGCAGCCGCAAAAGCATCAAGACCATCAGCTACGAAGTCGGTTATGACGATGCGAGCTTCTTTGCGCGGCTGTTCCGCCAGCACACCGAACTGTCGCCGAACCAGTATCGGCAGCAGTTTCAGCAGGCGGCGTAATCCTCTGCCCACACACAAACCCATGTAGGAGTGAGCCTGCTCGCGATTGCGTCCGTCCATGCAGCATTTATGTGACTGATCCACCGCTATCGCGAGCAGGCTCACTCCTACAGGGTATTGCGGTGAATTCTGGAAATAAAAAAGGGCCTGCAAATGCAGGCCCTTTTTTATCGCGGCGAATCTGTTTAAGGCTTGTGCGCCCGAGACAGGAATTCGTGCGATTGCATTTCCAGCAGACGGCTGAGGGTGCGCTGGAATTCGAAATTCAAACGACCGCCGGTGTACAGGTCTTTCAACTCGACTTCGGCAGAAATGATCAGCTTGACGTTACGGTCGTAGAACTCGTCGACCATGTTGATGAAGCGTCGGGCGATGTCGTCGGTGGTGACGCTCATCTGCTCGACACCGCTGAGCAACACGGCGTGGAAGATCTTGCCCAGTTCGATGTAATCGTTCTGGCTGCGCGGGCCGTCGCACAATTCGCGGAAGTCGAACCACGCCACGTCATCGCAAGTGCGCAGGGCACGGATTTCACGGTTCTCGATCATCAGCACGTCGTTTTCCACGGCTGCCGTGCATTCCGGCGTCAACGCCTTGAAGCTCTTGCGCAGGCTTTCGTGGGCCGCTTCGTCGAGCGGATAGTGGAACAGTTCCGCTTGCTCAAGGTGACGCAGACGATAATCGACGCCGCTGTCGACATTGACGATTTCGGTGTGCTGCTTGATCAGCGCAATGGCCGGCAGGAAGCGCGCGCGTTGCAGGCCGTCCTTGTACAGACCGTCCGGCACGATGTTCGAGGTCGCGACCAGGCTTACGCCGTTCTTGAATAGCTCTTCCATCAACGTGCCGAGGATCATCGCGTCAGTGATGTCGGAAACGAAGAACTCGTCGAAGCAGATCACTCGCGACTCGGCGGCGAAGCGCTTGGCGATGATGGTCAGCGGATTTTTCTCGCCGCCGAGGGTCTTCATCTCTTCGTGCACGCGCTTCATGAAGCGGTGGAAGTGGGTGCGGGTCTTTTCCTTGAACGGCAGCGCTTCGAAGAAGGTGTCGACCAGGTAAGTTTTACCGCGACCCACGCCGCCCCAGAAATACAGGCCTTTGACCGGGGTCAGATCCTTTTTGCCAAACAGCTTGCTCAGCATGCCCGGCTTGTTCTGGTCGGCCGCGATCAAGTCTTCGTACAGGCGTTGCAGATGGCGCACGGCAGTTTCCTGCGCGGCGTCATGGAAGAAGTCCGGGCGTTTCAGATCAGCTTGGTATCGTTCTAGGGGCGTCATAATTCGTTAGCAAGGCAACAAAAACGGGCCGTCACTGTAGCGACGGCCCGTAGGAATGGCAATCAGCCCTTGGTCGGGCGGTGCCGTTGTTTAGTCCTGAACCGGGGTCAGCGCAACGCGCAGCGCCTCGATGGCGGCATCGCGAGCCGCGCCGTCAGCGAAGGCCGGGCTATCGCCGACGCACTCGCCTTGCAGCCAAACGCTGAAGCTCAGGTCTTGATTGCGGATGTCCAGTGCCTGACCGGATTGCAGCTGCTTGGTGACCTGCCCCGCCGCTTTACCGTCGGCAAAGTTGCGCGACAGCAGCAGTTGCTCGCCATCGGCCGCCAGCAGACGGAAACGGAAACTGCCGTCGTCTTCGCGGAAGCTGACGAAACGTGCGGCTTTCGCAGCTTTCTTCTTGGTGGTAGCAGCCACCTGCACCTGATTGACGAAAGAACGCAGGCCGACCGCTTCGCGCAGTTCGTTGAGGAACGGCGTGGCCACGGCACGAGCCTTCTTGGCGCCGATCTGCAGGATGTCTTCGAGATCAGCCGGACGCTCGATCAACTGGTGATAACGCTCGCGGGACTCGCCCAGATCGTTATCGAGCAGTTGGAACAGACGGCTCTTCGCCTCGCCCCAACCCAGACCGCCGAGCAGTTCACTGCGGAATTCCTCAGCCTGTGCCGGAGTGGCAAACGCCTGGAACAGGGTGAACAGGTGCGAGTTGTCCGGGTCCTTGGCTTCGCCCGGCGCACGGGAGTCGGTGACGATCCGCGAGATCGCATCCTTCATCTCTTTGGCGCTGGAGAACAACGGAATGGTGTTGTCGTAGCTCTTCGACATCTTGCGACCGTCGAGGCCCGGCAGCGTGGCCACGCTCTCTTCGATCAGCGCTTCAGGCATGGTGAAGAATTCTTTGCCCTGACCGAACAGGTGGTTGAAGCGCTGGCCAATGTCGCGGGCCATTTCAACGTGCTGGATCTGGTCACGACCGACCGGCACCTTGTGCGCGTTGAACATCAGAATGTCCGCCGCCATCAGCACCGGATAGCTGTACAAACCCATAGTGATGCCGGCGTCCGGGTCTTCGCCGGTTTCGACGTTCTTGTCCACCGACGCCTTGTAGGCGTGGGCGCGGTTGAGCAGGCCTTTGGCGGCGACGCAGGTCAGCAGCCAGGTCAGCTCGGGGATTTCCGGGATGTCGGACTGGCGATAGAAGGTCACACGATCAACGTCCAGGCCACCGGCCAGCCAGGTCGCGGCGATTTCCAGACGCGAGCGCTGAATGCGCAGCGGGTCATCGCATTTGATCAGGGCGTGGTAGTCGGCCAGAAAGTAGAACGAATCGGCATTGCTGTCGCGGCTGGCCAGAATCGCCGGGCGGATGGCGCCGGCGTAGTTGCCCAGGTGCGGCGTGCCGGTGGTGGTGATGCCGGTGAGAATACGGGTACGGTTCGTCATGGGTAATCGCTTGTCAGACTGCAATCAATTCGAGAGACGCGGCAGGATCAGATCCTTGAGATCGGTCAGCTTGCCATGAAAAAAGTGTCCGCATTCTGCCACTTTCAGCAGCTCATGGGGGCGCTGGAGTTTTTCCGACCAGTCGTAAACCAGTTGTGGATCGATGACTTCGTCGGTTTCCGGCTGGATCACGGTCAGTTCACCGAGTTGCGGCAACTGATCCTGTTCACCCAGACGCATTACCGCTGGCGCAACCATGAACAGGTGCTTGAGTTGCACGCCTTGCGCTTCGAGACGGCCGCCGAGACTTGCTGCAACAAATCCGCCGAAAGAGAAACCGAACAGGGTCAGCGGCAGATCCGGGTGCTTTTCCTGCAACCATTTGGCGGCAGCCTGAGCGTCATCGACTTCGCCCGTGCCCATATCATGCGCACCTTCGCTGGCGCCGACGCCGCGATAGTTGAAGCGCAGGGTAATCAGACCGGCGTCGCGCGCGGTGCGCTGCAAGGTCGAGACGACTTTGTTGAGCATGGTGCCGCCCTGTACCGGGTTCGGGTGGCAGATCAGCGCGATGCCGCGTGGCTGCTCGCTATCGAGGTACAGCGCTTCAATTTGGCCGACTGGGCCATCAATCACTACAGGGGTTTCACGCATCAGCAAGGAAGGAACTCCGTGACCTCGAATCGGGTCGACTCGTCTAGCAAATTGTCTGTGCCAATCTATTGCGAGTGAATCGCGGTATACAGCGCAGGTTC
>NZ_JBIUXX010000076.1:0-15711 GCF_044744235.1 Pseudomonas sp. NPDC087346 | reverse complement strand
TCGCTCTTAGTTTGGTTGTTACCGACTCTTGCCCTGGTTGTGGGTGTCGCCATTGGTTTCCTGATCGCTCGCGTCGCGCCAAATGCCGCGCCAAGCCGCACGCAGCGTCAACTGGATGATATTCAGGAACGTTTCGACAGTTATCAGAACGAGGTGGTCACCCACTTCAACAGCACTGCCAATCTGGTCAAGAAGCTGACCCAGAGCTATCAGGAAGTGCAGGATCATCTCGCTGAGGGTGCCAATCGTCTGGCCCTGGACGAGCAAACCCGTCAACGCTTGCTCGCCTCTCTGCATTCCGATGCGGCGCAGGCACCACGCGAACGCCTGACGCCTCCGCGTGATCAGGAGCCGCCGCGTGACTACGCACCGAAAACCCCGAACGCGCCGGGGATGCTCGATGAGCATTATGGTCTGAAGAAGTAATCAGCCTTCGCGCCAAGAAAAAGCCCCCGGACAATCCTGTTGTCCGGGGGCTTTTTTGTATCAGCTGATATTTTGAGAACTACACAAATCCCCGTAGGAGCTGCGGCACGCTGCGATCTTTTGATCTTTAAAAAAGCCCAGGATCAAAAGATCGCAGCGTGCCGCAGCTCCTACACGGGAATTGAGCACAGACCACACACAAAAATGCCCGATCACAGGACCGGGCATTTCTTGATTCAGGCTATCGGTTACGGATACTGCTGAACCGTACCCGGCTGCATTTGCTGTTGCTGCTGACCACCATACTGCTGACCCGGAATCGCCTGCAGGTTGACTTCAACCCGACGGTTCTGCGCACGGCCATTCACATCGGCGTTGCTGGCGATCGGATTATCCGGGCCTGCGCCACGGGCCGACAGGTTGGCACCGCTGACACCTTGCGAAGTCAGGTAAGTCGCCACGCTCTGCGCACGACGCTGGGACAGATCCATGTTGTGCTGGCGGCTGCCAGTGCTGTCGGTGTAGCCGACGATCACGATCTGGTTCTGGTTGAACTCTTTGAGCGAGTTGGCCAGATTGTTCAGCGGCTGATAGAAGCTGGAAGCGATGCTCGCCGAATCGGTGGCGAAGGTGATGTTGCCCGGCATGATCAGCTTGATCTGATCGCCCTGGCGCTGCACTTCAACCCCGGTATTGGCCATGCTGGCGCGCAGCTTGGCTTCCTGCTTGTCGGCGTAATAACCGTAACCGGCTGCCGAAGCGCCGACAACCGCAGCGCCAATCAAGGCCCCCTTGCCACGGTTGTTGTGGTCGATCGCGGCACCGGCCAGTGCGCCGGCCAAGGCGCCGAGACCACCGTATTTGGCGGTTTTGCTCACACCCTGGGAGCCACCGTCGGCCTGACCCTGATTGTCATACGGATTGGGCGAGGCGCAGCCGGACAACAAGGCCACGGCAGTAGCGACAATAATCAAACGACGCTTGGTGAACATGGAGAGCTCCTACTTTTTTGCATTCTGTGGTGCAGCGGCCAATTGGCAATAGACCTGTGCGGGCGTTGGATCATGACAATGCATAAAAATTCCGCCGCAAGCTCGTGACAAAATGTTTAAGCCCGCACAAACGGGTTTTCACGCATTTCATCACCCAGACGCGTATCCGGACCATGCCCGGTAACAACCGTCGCGTCCTCGTCCAGGGTGTACAGCCGCTGCTTGATCGATCGCACGATGGTCGCCTGGTCGCCGCCCCACAAATCCGTGCGCCCTACTCCGCGACGAAACAACGTGTCGCCGGCAATCAACAGCTTAGCCTCGGAAAACCAAAAGCTCATGGAACCAGGCGTATGTCCCGGCGTGTGCAGTGCCACGCCACAGCCGCAGGCCAGTTCTTCATCGTCGCTGAGCCAGCGATCCGGGGCTGGCACGGGAACATAGGGCACGCCGAACATCTGGCACTGCATCTCGAGGTTATCCCACAGGAACTGGTCTTCCTTGTGCAGATGCAGAGTCGCGCCGGTCTTTTCTTTCATCTGCCCGGAGGCGAGGAAATGATCGAGATGGGCATGGGTGTGGATGATGCTGACCACTTTCAGGCCATGGGCGTCGAGGCGCGCCATGATCAGATCAGGATTGCCGCCCGGATCGACGACGATGGCTTTCTTGGTGATCGGGTCGCCGATGATCGTGCAGTTGCACTGCAACGGGCCGACGGGGAAGGTTTCGCGGATCAGCGTGGTGGCCGGGATGTTCATCGTGGAAGCTCAAGTCGAGTCGATGCGACAGGATACCAGTCGTTTTTCACTTCAGTTCCATCACTGGCTGAACGCTGTAATTCGATCAACTCAGTACACCCAGCTCCTTCGCCCGCGCCACCGCTTGCGTGCGCCGCTCAACCCCCAACTTGCTGTTGATATGGCTGGCATGGGTTTTCACGGTGTGCAGTGAAATGAACAGTTGTTCGCTGATCTGCTGATTCGAGCAGCCTTGAGCAATCAGCCGCAGAACTGCCAACTCGCGACCACTGAGTTGCTCGGTGGTGCCGAATTCCATGAGCGGACGAGCCGCAGCAATCGGGAAATGTTCGACCAATTGTTGCCCTGCCAGCGTCGGCGAAACGGCTAGTTGGCCGCGAAACCAGTCCCCGTGTTCTTTCACCAGACAGTCGAATGGTTGCAGCACTCCGCCAGCCGCCGCTTCCAGCGCTTGGCTCAACGTCTTGCGCGCCTCCGGTTCGCGACCGCCTGCCAGCAATAACGCCACTTTCTGCGTCAGTGCCATCACGCTGAGTAATTGCCGCCCCGTCTGCTGACCGTTTTCCAGCAACACGTTCAGTCGCCCTTCAGCGAGCATCGGCTGCCCTTGAATCACCTCCAGCAACGCCTGTTGCAACTCGACATGCAGCGGCAATTGCGGATGAAATTCCGGCGGCGCTGCTGCGCGACCACCGGTGTAAGTCTGGCCCAGTCGCGCCAGCCAGGCCTCGGCCAGATCGGTGCGTCCTTGCGCCAGCCACAGCTCGCATTTGACCAGAGTGATCATCGCCAGATAGTAGATCGGCGGCACGTCCCAGATGTGCATCAGCCGTTCGGCTTCGGCCAGTTCGGCGAAAGCCTTGGCGAATTCGCCGCTGCTGCCGTCCAGTCGGGCAATCACGCAGTGACCGATCAACACACTGATATCGCGACAGGCTCGCGCTTCACTGAGGCCAGCCAGTAAACGCGTTCGAGCGGCCACAGGTTGCAAGCGCATGGCCAGCAGAAAACCTTCGTACAGCGTCAGCCGGGCACGCACGGCATACAGGCGCTGCGGGGATAATCCGCGCAAGCGCTCAAGGCCCTGATGTACTTCATCCAGCGAGCGCAGAATCTCGCCGCGTGCCTGCAAAACCCGGGCGCGATCGTAATGCGCCAGCGCTTCGAACAACGGATTGCCGACCCGCTGCGCCAGCTCCAGGGATTCGCGATTCAAGCCCCGGGCACGCCACAGATCACCGTCGGCAATTGCCAGATTGGACAAGGTCGACAGGCACATCAGTCGCTGGCCGTAACGCTTGAGCGGCAGACTCTCCAGCGCTTCGCTGCAATAGCGTTGGGTCAACTCGCGCTGACCACGCCCGCGAGCGATGATCCCGCTGAGCGCCAGCCATTGCGCGAGCATCGATTTTTGCGCGGAGGCCGATGGCGCCGGCAGAAAACGGCTCAGGTGGCTGGCCAACTCTTCGGCGGCATCCAGCTGACAGGCCAGTCCGAGCGCCCAGCTGTACAGCACAATCAAGCGCGGCGTGCTGATCAGCAGGCTGTCGGGCAAGTCCATCTTCCAGCGCAACAGCATGCCGACGTTCTGTTCGGCGAGCAGTTGTTCCTCGGAAAGGTTTTGCACCAGATTCGCCGCGACATCGAGGTGACCGGCGCGCAACGCCTGCTCCACCGCTTCGTCCAGCAGGCCTTGAGCATTGAACCAGCGGCAGGCACGCAGATGCAGGGTGGCGGTCGGCACCATTGCCTGAGCAATCGGCCGACTGCGCAACAGATCGGAAAACAAATGGTGATAGCGATACCAATGCCCGTGTTCATCCAACGGCACCAGAAACACCTGATGCGCCAGCAGGAATCGCAGGATCTCGGCGCTGTCATGGGACTCGCGCACCGCGTCGCACAATTCGCTGCAAAAGCGCTCCTGCGGCGCGGTCTCGTACAGGAACGATTGCACCTCGGCAGGCAGGCAGTCGATGACCTCTTCCAGCAGGTATTCGCGGATCAGCCCTTCCCCGCCGTTCAATGCCTGCGGCAGTGCCGCGTCGTTTCCCGCCTCGGACGCCGCCAGTAGCCAGAAACGCAGCCCGGCCACCCATCCTTCGCTGCGCTGGATAAGATTCTCCAGTGCCTCGCCGCGCAGTGAGGTGCTGTGGCGATCAAGCAGAGTCAAGGCTTCGTCATGGGTCAGTCGCAGATCCTGCTCATGCAGTTCGAGCAGTTGCCGGGAAAGGCGTAAACGCGCCAGATGCCAGTCCGGCCGCTGACGGCTGGTGACCATGACCAACAGGCCATCGGGCAAATGATTGAGGAAAAATTGCAGACAACGGTCGAGTACCGGGCCTTGGGCGAGATGATAGTCGTCGAGTACCAGCAGCAGCGGCGCCGTCGGTTGCAGATGCACCGCCAGCTCATCGAGCAGACCGTCGAGCCATTCTTCGAAAGCGAATGGCTGGTGACGCTGGCGCATTTTCAGCAGGCCCAGCGCGCGACTGCCGAGTTGCGGAAAGTAATCCTGCAAACCTTCAAGCAGACGCTCAAGAAAACGCCCGGGATCGTTATCTCGCGGACTCAGGCCCAGCCACAGACTTTGCCAGTGCGCCGGCAGGCTCTGACAGAACTCCACCGCCAGCGAACTCTTGCCGAAACCGGCCGGGGCGCTGACCAGCAATAACCGGCCACCGAGCCCGGCCTGGAGGCGCTCGCACAGACGTGGTCGCAATACATAGCCATCGGGTAACGGCGGGCGAAAAAAACGCCCGTCCAGTGCCGCGACGGCAACGCTTGCAGGACCCGGAAGTGGGGACAGATCAGTCATGGCCGGCTCTTGTTGGAATGGCTGTTGGCGGCGTAGCAGATGTCCGCAGCCTAGCCTTAAACGGAGCGCTTATGAAGGTCGTTGCTACAAATGGCTACAAAAAGGCTACGCAAAAAAAACGCCCCGAACCAGTCGGGGCGTTTTTTCGAGGATGCGGCCTCGGGTCAAAGCTTAGCGGATACCGTCCTGGCCCAGGTTGCCCGGCTGGAATTCGCTTTTGCTGGCGGAGAAGCCAAAGTCATAGGCCTGCTTCTCTTCGTTCTTCATACCCAGCGCCAGGTAACGACCCGATTGCAGGTCATACAAGGCTTCCAGTGCGTACCAAGGCACTTGCTTGTCGTAGTAGTCCTCGGCATGCGCCTCGGCTACGCGCCACAGCTGACCACGACCGTCGTAGTGGTCGATCACTGCTGCCTGCCAGGTGTCTTCGTCGATGTAGAAGTCACGTTTGGCGTAGATGTGACGCTGGCCCGGTTTCAAGGTTGCCACCACATGCCAGACCCGACGCAGCTCGTAGCGAGTCAGGTCCTGGTTAATGTGGCCAGCCTTGATGATGTCGGCGTACTTGAGGGTCGGCGAATCGATCTTGTAGCTGTTGGAGGCAATGTAGATCTCTTTCTTGCCTTCGAGCGCCCAGTCGTAGCGATCCGGAGCACCGTTGTACATGTCGAGGTTGTCGGAGGTACGCAGACCATCCGCTGCAGTACCCGGGCCGTCATAGGACACTTGTGGTGCCTGACGTACACGGCGCTGCCCCGTCGCATAAACCCACGCCTTGCGCGGTTCCTTCACCTGATCGAGGGTTTCGTGCACCAGCAGGACGGTACCTGCCAGACGCGCCGGCGCAGTTACTTTCTGCTTGAAGTAGAACAACACGTTGCCCGGGTTTTTCGGGTCGTAGTCCTTCATCTTGTCGCGGAACACGAACTGATCCTGGAAGTACACCAGGCTGAACGAGCCGTTGGTTTGCGGCGTCGCCTGAGTGACCAGACGGGTTACGCTGCCACCGCGATAACGGGTGATGTGGTTCCAGATGACTTCCAGACCGGTTTTCGGGATCGGGAACGGCACGGCAGTATCGAAGTTTTCCAGACCGTTGCCGCCGGCTACCAGATTGGTGGTCGTGGCGTTTTTCTTGATGGCGGCGAATACGTCATCCGGCACGGTAGAACCGCGATGGGACGGGTAGACCGGCATCTTGAAGGTTTCCGGGTAACGCTTGAACATCGCGTACTGGCCCGGGGCAAGCTTGTCCTTGTATTTATCGACGTTCTGCGCGGTGATGGTGAACAGCGGCTGCTCACTGGCATACGGATTGGACAGGAAGCCTTTGCTATCAACGGTGCCGGCATTTTTCGGCAGCGGTTTCCAGGCAGGGATCGAGCCGTCGGCGTTACCCGCCATCTCGGCGCCCATCGGGGTCAGGCTCTTGCCCAGCTTGTCAGCTTCAGCAGCAGGTACCGCCGCCATCACACTGGTCGCCAGCAGCGAAAGCCCCAGAACACCGGCGTGGAACAGATTCTTTGTTATTTTCATATGTGTGTTCGTCCTGAAAAAACTCTGCTTAGAAGTTCACGCCGACGCTGAGGGCAACGAAGTCGCGATCATCAACCGTGCTGAAGTCGCCACCAAAGAAGTTGGTGTAGTTCAGACTCGCTGTGTAGGTGTTCTGGTATTCGGCATCAACCCCAAGGCTGACGGCCTTGCGACCTTCTTCGAAGTTGCCGCCAGGGCCTGGCGAGTAACCCTTGACGTCATGCGACCAGGCCACGTTCGGCTTCAGGTTCACACCGGCAAATACGTCGCTGTAGTCCCAGATGGCACGACCGCGATAGCCCCACGAAGTAGCGGTGGTGAAGCCGTCGTTATTGCAGTTGCTGCTTTTGTTGGCGGTCGATGCGCCAGGTCCGGCACCGTTGATGGTCGAGGTGTTGAGAATCTGCGAGCAGGTATCGAGGCCGCCGGTAGCAGGCAGTTCACCCGGGCCGAAGACCGGATCACGACCGTAACGGGCGTCGGATTTGCTCTCCAGACCGCCGACGTGAGTCACACCGACTTCACCCACCAGAGTCAGACGGTTGGCGCCCATCACCTGATCGAAGAAGTGCGTCAGAGTGGTCTGGAACTGGGTGATTTCCTTACGGTTGTAACCGTGCAGATCCTGACCCGGCACACCATTGAGCAGTGAGGCGTTGGTCAACGCGCCACCCAATGGACGGACACCGGCGAACAGGATGTCGGTGGAGTTCAACTGCACCGGCGCGTTCGGACGGTAGCTGACCTCACCGCTCCACGCCGTACCGGTAGGCAGGGTGGTGGAGAAGCTCAGGCCGTACAGGCGAATGTCTTCAGGGTATTCGATGAAATAGTTGGAGTTACCCGCCACTACCAACGGACCCAGTGCCTGGAATGGACCCGGCAAAGCCGCAACGCCGTTATAGATCGACTGTGGCGCACCCGTGGCGCTGAAGATCGGCGCACGGCTGTGGTAGTTCATGAAGTAGGCACCGAATTCGGTCGCCAGCGGGTCGAACATGTACTTGGTGGAAACGCCCCACTGCCCGCTATCCCGCGCATTGCGGTTAGGCGAACGACGAACCAGAACACCTTCATCGTTGACGTCGACATTGGCCGCAGCCAACGGACCCAAGGCAACGCCCGGGATGGTCGAGCGTTTGTTCAGCACGCGCAGGTTGTCGTCGCAACCAGTGGTCACGATGTCTGGCTGAGAGAAGAAGGTGCCGCAGTTATCGGTAACGGTCTTCTGCCAGTCGATCTGATAGAAAGCCTCGGCAGACAGGTTCTCGGTAATACTTTGCGACACGTAGAACATGTTGACCGGAATCAGGCCTTCCTTGATTTCGGCACCCGGACGGCGGAACGCGGAAACGTCGATCGGGTTGATCGAGTTGATGCCGCCACCGATGAAGGTACTTTCACCCCAGTTCACTACCTGCTTGCCCAGACGCACCGAACCCGGCTCATCGGCAATCGAGTAGTTGTGGTAGACGAAGGCGTCGAGGATCTGCCCGCCCGAAGACCTGGCTGCGACATCACGATGATCGTTGCTGACGTTCTTGTATTCCAGATCCTGGTTTTGCAGCGCGAAGTCGTACCAGTATTTGCCCCGTACGAAGACCCCGGTATCGCCGTACTTCAGTTCGAGGTCATGGATGCCCTTGAAGATTTTCGAGAAGGCTTGCCCGCTCTTGAAGTTCAAGTGGCCGTCATCGGAGGTCTGGGACAGGCCCTTGCCGCCGTTGTTGACACCAATAAGGTCCTTGTTCGGCTGCTGGGTCGAAATACTCATGCCCAGGGAGAGCGAAGAGTCGAACTGGCCTTCGATTTCACCGACGTTGAAACTGACGCCGAATGCGGGCCCGGCGAGCGTAGAGGCAAGACTGACTGCCAGAGGCAATTTCGCCCGGCGCCAGAACTGGTTTACTGAGGTCATCGACGCTACTCCATGTGCATTATTGTTATGGCAGTGAGTACTTTTAAAAACGCTGTGGAGTGACCGGGCGCCAGGGCTGCCCGAATTCGCTCCAGAGTTGCTCGCCCCGTTTAGTGCGTGTGCTCCGTTCTTAAAAATCCTTGAGCGGACTATAGCCAGCAGGGGGTACAGCTTGATCCCTCTAAAGTGTGATTTGCAGCTGCTGACCACTCTGGAACAGTCCTTTCGCCAGTCCGACACACGTCGGCCCCGCAAGGATGGCTGAAAATTCGGATTTAACAAGGCAAGCGCTTGCTTGGTGGGTCTGGCGCGCCGTTTTCGGCGCGCCAGCGGACGCTCAAAGCGTCGAGAGGAAGGTGCTGTTGTTGGTCTGCCACTCGGTGATGTCGAGGCGGATGCGCTTCTTGTCGAGCTTGCCGACACTGGTCTTGGGAATTTCAGTAACAAGGGCGATCTGACTCGGAATCGCCCACTTGCTCAGGTGCCCCAATTCCACGAATGGCTTGAGGTGTTCCTTGAGCTCGCGCGCGCCAATCACGTGCCCTTCGCGGATCACCAGCAAGGCAAACGGACGCTCGCCCCACTGTGGATCGGCAATCCCCACCACTGCTACTTCGCGTACCGCCGCGTGCCGGCTGATCAGATCTTCGAGGTCCAGCGAAGAGATCCATTCGCCGCCGGTCTTGATCACATCCTTGATCCGGTCGCGAATATCGATCACGCCCATGCTGTCCAGCGTCGCTACGTCGCCGGTGTGCAGCCAGCCGCCGGCCCAGAGTTCGGCGCCCTTCTGCGGTTCGTTGAAATAACCTTCGGTCAGCCACGGCGCACGCAGCACCAGCTCACCCTGGGTTTCGCCATCGGCGGGAAGGAAGTTGCCGTCGCCATCGACAATCGCCGCTTCCACCAGCGGCCCCGGCACCCCGGCCTTGATCCGGTAAGTGGTGCGCTCGTCTTCGCTGCCGGCCATCAGCTCATCGTTGAGATGCGCGCAGGACACCAGCGGACCGGTTTCCGACATGCCGTACGCCGCGGTGAGTTGAATGCCCTTCGCCTTGGCCGTTTCATACAACGTGCGATTGAGCGCACTGCCGCCGATGACGATTTTCCAGCCGCCGAAATCGGTGTTTTGCGCGCCTTTGGCATTCAGCAACATTTGCAGGATGGTCGGTACGCAATGGGAGAACGTGACCTTTTCCTTGCGCCACAACTCGACCAGAAACTCCGGATCGTAACGTCCCGGGTAAACCTGTTTGAGCCCAAGCATCGTCGCTACATACGGCAGGCCCCAGGCATGCACATGGAACATCGGGGTGATCGGCATGTAGACATCGTTGGTGCCGAGCAGCCGCACGCTGTCGATGGCGCCCATGATCGTTGCCACGCCCATGGTGTGCAGCACCAGTTGCCGATGGGTGAAGTACACGCCTTTCGGGTTGCCGGTGGTGCCGGTGGTATAGAAGGTGGTCGCGACCGAGTTTTCGTCGAAGTCCTGGAAATCGTACTGCGAACTGGCGGCGGCCAGTAGTTGCTCATACTCGCCGACCAGATTCGGGAGGTCGGCCGTTTTCTCCGGCAAATCCGTCAGCAGCAGGGTTTTCTCGACAGTGGTCAGATGTGGCGCAATCGCTTGATACAGCCCGACGAACTCACTGTTGACCAGCACAAAGCGGTCCTCGGCGTGGTTCATGGTGTAGAGAATCTGCTCGGGCGACAGGCGCACGTTGATGGTGTGAATCACCGCGCCAATCATTGGAATCGCAAACATGCATTCCAGATAACGATGGCTGTCCCAGTCCATCACCGCCACCGTGTCACCGGCCTTGACGCCGGCAGCCGTCAGTACGTTGGCCAGCCGTGCAACGCGTTCGATCAGGGTCGGATAGCTGTAGCGCAACTGGTCACGGTAGACGATCTCGCGGGTTTTCTCGTAACGGGCGCCAGACATCAGCAGCCGTTTGATCAGCAATGGATACTGGTAGGCCCCATCGGCCGGGGGAATGACGCGAGTCTGCAACATATGAATCCCTTTTCTGGCTGCACGGTGTTGGCATAGAGATTTGTACTCTAGAACCCTTATACGCCAGCCAAATCAGCCAAAGGAATGATTTGCAGAGCCGTACAAATGCTAGCTTTGCGCCAGCATTTGCACGGATTCGTCACCGATCAGGCCATTTGTCCGACGGCTGCTTCGGAAGGTGTGCGTGGGAAAACCAACGCAGCGAGGAAGGTCAATGCGCCAAAACCGGCGAGGATCAGGTAAAGCCCGACAAACCCGTGGCGTGGTTCGACATAAGAAATCAGCGGAATCGCCGTCGCACTGGCACCAAACGACAAGCAGTAACGCAGGGCAAAGACCCGCGATTGCCAGTGCGGTGCGACGAAATTGGCGACCATCGAATCATTCACCGTCACCTGACCGAACACCACGAACATGAACGCCGCACCGAGAGCGATCACCACCCAGCCATCGGCATAGGCGAGCGCGAACAACAGCGGCGCCTGACACAGGGTCAACACAATGAACGGCCATTTCAGACTGACCCGGTGCAGCACGCGCCCGATGCTCAACTGCGCGACAGCACCAAACGCATAGGCCAGACTGACCACCACACCCAGCGTCTGCGGCGAAGCGAACAGTTCATGCAGACGCTCCTGAAATAGTTTCGGGTAAGTCATGGTCGTCGCGTTGAACACCACGCCCCCCGTCGCGGTGGCCAGCGCCAGCACGCCGAACACCATGACCATCGAAATGCGCTGGCCGGCAGCGCCCTTGAGCGCGGTGTGCGGGCGTTTCGGGATCGGTTCTTCACGCACCTGCAAGGCAAAGCCGATACCCAGCACAATCGCCACCACACCCGGCAGGATAAACGCCGAGCGCCAGCCAAACTGCGCCACCAGCAATCCGGTGATCAGCGCCGAAAACGCCACGCCCAGGTTGCCCCACATACCGTTGATACCGATTTCGCGGCCACGGTTTTCGGCGTACGCCACCAGCATCGCCGTGCCCACCGGGTGGTAGATCGCGGCAAAAATCCCGATCAGGCTCAGGCCGATCACCAGCATCGTCGGGCTGTTGCTCAGCCCGGTGAAGATCGCCGCCGCACCGATGCCGAAGAAAAACACCAGCATCATCTGCCGCCGGCTCCAGTGATCGCCCAGCCACCCGGCCGGTAGCGAGCAGGCGCCAAACGCAATGAAGCCGCCCAGCGACAGGCCGATCAGGGCCGCATAATCGAGGGCGAATGCCTGGGTCATGCCGAGGATCGCGGCAGGGAAAATCAGCATGAACATGTGATCGATCACATGCGCTGCGTTGATGTAGCGAATGACGTTTCTGGATTGATTCATCGCGGCACGCTTCAAGTGGTTGTTATCGGTTGTTTTGAAGGGCCTATGCTAAGTTGGCGAAAAAGCGCATTCCTGCCAAACAAGTCATCGAATCAGACATGTTAATCAGCCACTTCGAACACGGCCCTGTCAGCGCCTATCCCCGGGATTATCTCGACGGCGCCCATCAGCCAATGCACCTGCACCGCGAAGCGCAATTGCTTTACGCGGCAAGCGGCGTCATGCGCGTGGTCACGGCGCAAGGTGCGTGGGTGATTCCGCCATCGCGGGCGGTGTGGATTCCACCGCAAGTCGAACACGAGATATTCATGTCCGGCGATGTGCTGATGCGCTCGCTGTTCATCGCCCCTGAACTGTCGCCGGCCAACCTGCAACAGTGCTGCGTGCTGGCGGTCACGCCGTTGCTGCGTGAGCTGATTCTGCGCGCCGTGCAAGGCCCGCCGCATGCCGACAATCCGTTGATCCAGCGCTTGATGCTCGAAGAACTGGCTAGCCTGGAAAACCTGCCGCTACACATTCCGCTGCCCAGCGACCGACGCCTGCAAAGCATCTGCCTGGCGCTGCTGAGAACGCCGGATCATCCGAATACGCTTGAGGACTGGGCGCAGGAAGTCGGCGCCAGCTCACGCACTTTGGCGCGGCTGTTCCAGCAACAATTGCAGATGAATTTCAATGCCTGGCGCCAGCAACTGCGCCTGATGGAAGCCCTGCCCCGCCTGCTCGCCGGGGACAGCGTGCAGAGCGTGGCGCGGGATCTGGGTTACGGCAGCGCGCGGGCGTTCAGCGCGATGTTTCGCCGTTTGCTTGGGGAGAATCCCCGGGAATATCTGAACGCCCTGAACAAACTGAGCACGCTTGTGTAAGAGCTACCGCAGGCTGCGATCTTTTGACTTTGGTTTTTAAAAGACAAGATCAAAAGATCGCAGCCTGCGGCAGCTCCTACAAGGGCAGTGGATCAGTGCATTTCGGTGAAGGCGAGTTTCACGCCGATGGCGATCAGTACGGCGCCCATGGTGCGGTCGAACCAGTGGCCCATGCGCGCGAAACCGGCGCGTACGCGTTGCTGACTGAACAGCATCGCTACCAGGCAGAACCACAGCGCGGTCGCCACGGCCAGGTAAATCCCGTAACCAGCCTGCACGCTCAGCGGCGTGTGCGGATTGATTACCACGGTGAACAGCGAGAGGAAAAACAGCGTGGCTTTTGGGTTCAGACCATTGGTCACGAAACCTGAAGTGAAGGCGCCGCGAGCGGTGCGCTCACCGACTTCCTTGTGCAGATCATCGGTGACGGTTTTCGCCGGTTGCGCACGCAGAGCCTTGAAACCGATGTACAGCAAGTAAGCGGCAGCCGCCCATTTCAAGGCGTTGAACAGCACGATCGACTGCGACACGATCAGGCCGATGCCGAGCAGCGAATAACCGACATGCAGGAAAATCGCTGTGCCCACACCCAGCGCAGTCCAGGTGCCGGCGCGGCGCCCGTGGGTCACGCTTTCGCGCACCACCACGGCAAAGTCCGGCCCGGGACTGGCGACGGCCAACAAGTGGATCAGTGCAACGGTCAAGAACTCGGTCCAGTACATGGGGGCTCCTTTGGGGCAGCTTCAGGGCCGCTTCGCGACCCAACGGGGATAAATCCCCTCACCACAGGGTTGTGATCAGCAGGGACATCGCATGAGACTTTAGTGCTCTGCGTAACCAATTGTTTCATCTGGTAGGCTCGGCAGATTACGCCTTCCGTTCAAAGCACAAAAGGTACAGTTGATGACGAACCCGCGCCGCGCCGTATTCCTCGATCACCCTTCGCTGGATCTGGGCGACCTCGACCTCAGCCCGTTGCGCGCCTGCTTCAGCGAGCTGCAACTGTTTTCCCAGACACAGCCCGAACAAGTCGCCGAGCGCCTGCAAGGCGCGACAGTAGCGATCAGCAACAAGATTTTGATCGATGCGGCAGCGATGGCCGCCAACCCGGATCTGAAACTGATTCTGATCGCCGCCACCGGCACCAATAACGTCGATCTCGCTGCCGCCCGCGCTCACGGCATCACCGTGTGCAATTGCCAGGGTTACGGCACGCCATCGGTGGCGCAGCACACCATCATGCTGCTGCTGAACCTCGCCACACGCCTGGCCGATTATCAGAAAGCCGTCGGCGAAGGTCGCTGGCAGCAAGCGAAACAGTTCTGCCTCCTCGACTACCCGATTGTCGAACTGCAAGGCAAAACCCTCGGCCTGCTCGGTCACGGCGAACTCGGCGGCGCAGTCGCGCAACTGGCCGAAGCCTTCGGCATGCGCGTATTGCTGGGGCAGATTCCCGGGCGTCCGGCCCGCGCTGATCGTCTGCCGCTGGATGAGTTGCTGCCACAGATCGACGCCCTGACCCTGCACTGCCCGCTCAACGAACACACCCGTCACTTCATCGGCGCGCGTGAACTGGCGGCGATGAAGACCGGTGCGTTTGTGGTGAACACTGCCCGTGGCGGCTTGATCGACGAGCAGGCTCTGGCCGACGCCCTGCGCAACGGTCATCTCGGCGGCGCCGCGACCGATGTATTGAGCGTCGAGCCACCAACCCAGGGCAATCCGCTGTTGGCGGCGGACATTCCGCGTCTGATCGTCACGCCGCACAACGCCTGGGGCAGCCGCGAGGCGCGGCAACGCATCGTCGGCCAACTGAGCGAAAACGCTCAGGCGTTCTTCAGCGCTAAGGCGCTGCGGGTCGTCAGTTGATAAACTGCGGCACTTTTTTTCAAGGAGCAGTCATGGACCCGCGCAGTGAAGTACTGCTTCGTCAGCCCGAGTTATTCCAGGGTTCGTTGTTGTTGGCCGGTTTGCCCGCCGACGATCTGCTGGGACGCCTGCCCAATTCATTCGGCTGGTGCTGGCATGCCGGCGATCAAGCCGCGCTCGACGCCCGTTTCGAGGGCCGCAGCCATTTCGGCGTGAACGTCCCGGAGCGCGAGTTCGACAGCGCGGTGGTGTTTCTGCCCAAGTCCAAGGACCTGACCGACTACATCCTCAACGCTGTGGCTGCACGTCTGGCCGGACGCGAAGTGTTTCTGGTCGGCGAAAAGCGCAGCGGCATTGAAGGTGCATCCAAGCAACTCAACCCGTTCGGCAAGCCGCGCAAACTCGACAGCGCGCGTCATTGCCAACTGTGGCAAGTCACCGTGGCCAATGCTCCAGAAGCCAAATCGCTGGAAAGTCTGGCGCAGACTTACGAGCTGCCATTGGCCGAAGGCCCGTTGAAAGTCATCAGTCTGCCGGGCGTGTTCAGTCACGGTCGACTGGATCGCGGCAGCGCCCTGCTGCTGGAGCATCTGGACAAACTGCCAAGCGGGCATCTGCTCGACTTCGGTTGCGGTGCCGGCGTGTTGGGCGCGGCGGTCAAACGTCGTTATCCGCACAATCAGGTGACGTTGCTCGATGTCGATGCCTTCGCGGCCGCCAGCAGTCGTCTGACATTGGCGGCCAACGGTCTGGAAGCCGAAGTGCTGACCGGTGACGGAATCGATGCCGCGCCGATGGGTTTGAGCGCGATTCTGAGCAACCCGCCATTCCATGTCGGTGTGCACACCGATTATTTCGCGACAGAGAACTTGCTGCGAAAAGCAGCGAAACATCTGAAAAACGGCGGCGAACTGCGCCTGGTTGCGAACAGCTTCCTGAAGTACCAACCGCTGATCGAAGAGCATCTTGGCGTGTGCGCGATCAAGGCTGAAGGCAACGGTTTCCGGATTTACCGGGCCAAGCGCGGCTGAAAATTAGCACTTGCCGAATGGATTCTGCCTAGGCAGAATCCGCTCCGTCCTAGGGGAGTAGTCTCCCACGAGCGCCATGCTCGTCCGGCATACGTCAACATACTTGATCCTCAGATCATGGCGTATGCGACCCAAGCGTCCGCAAC
>NZ_JBIUXX010000075.1:12086-23845 GCF_044744235.1 Pseudomonas sp. NPDC087346 | reverse complement strand
GTTCCAAAGTGGTGTGCCTGGGCAACCTGGCACAAATCGACACCCCTTACCTGTCCGCAACCAGTTCCGGGCTGACCTACCTGACCGAACGCTTCAAGGATTTCCCCAACGGTGTGCACATCACCCTGCAAGGGGTGCCTCGCTCGATCCTGGCCGAATACGCCGAAACGCATCTGTAAGTGCTGCAAACGAAACCGGGCGGCCCAACAGCCGCCCGGTTTTTTATGGAAAAACATAAATCCTGTGGGAGCGTGGCTTGCCCGCGATTGCAGCAACTCGGTCTGCCTGCCAAACCGCAGCGCCTGCATCGCGGGCAAGCCACGCTCCCACAGGTTTAGAGGTGATTTCATATTCAATGATGCGGAAATTTGACCCGCAGGTTTACAATCGGCGCTCCTGATCAGGAGTAATCCCGTGCTGACTCATCTCGATTCCCAAGGTCGCGCCAACATGGTCGACGTCACTGAAAAAGCCGTGACGTTCCGTGAGGCGACGGCTCAAGCGCTGGTGCGCATGCTCCCCGAAACCCTGCAAATGATCGTCAGCGGCGGCCATCCCAAGGGTGACGTGTTTGCCGTGGCGCGCATTGCCGGCATTCAGGCAGCGAAGAAAACCAGCGATCTGATTCCCTTGTGCCACCCGCTGATGCTCACTGGCGTCAAGGTCGAACTCAGCGCTGATGGCGAAGACACCGTACGCATCGTCGCCCGCTGCAAATTGTCCGGGCAGACCGGCGTCGAAATGGAAGCGCTGACCGCTGCCAGCGTCGCTGCACTGACCATCTACGACATGTGCAAAGCCGTGGACCGAGGCATGACCATCGAGAGCGTGCGTCTGCTGGAAAAGGTCGGCGGCAAGAGCGGGCATTTTCAGGCGGAGCAGCCATGAACCTGACCGTGAAGTTTTTTGCCCGTTACCGTGAAGCGCTGGGCGTGGACTCGGTCAAGGTCGAGGGCGACTTTGCCACCGTCGATGACGTGCGTGCATTGCTGGCCCAGCGTGACGGCGCAGAAGTGCTGAGCGAGCAGAACCTGATGTGTGCGCGCAACGAAGACCTGTGCCAGCTCGACGAGCCGGTGGTCGATGGCGACGAAGTGGCGTTCTTCCCCACTGTAACCGGAGGCTGAGCCATGGCGATTCGTGTGCAGTCCACCGCGTTCGACCCGGGCGCCGAAGTCAACGCGATGCACGCGGCCAATGTCGGCGTCGGTGCGGTGGTGAGTTTTGTCGGCTACGTGCGCGACTTCAATGACGGGCTGGATGTGGCGGGGATGTTCCTTGAACACTATCCCGGCATGACCGAAAAGGCCCTCGGCAAGATTGCCGTCGAAGCCGAACAGCGCTGGCCGCTGTTGAAGCTGGAAGTGCTGCATCGGATTGGCGCGCTGGAGCCGGGCGAACCGATTGTGTTTGTCGCTGCCGCCAGCGCGCATCGCCAGGCTGCGTTCGATGCCTGTGCCTTCGTCATGGATTACCTGAAAACCCGTGCGCCGTTCTGGAAGAAAGAAAAAACCAGCGACGGCCCGCGCTGGGTCGAAGGACGTGACAGCGATCATGCCGCTGCGGATCGCTGGAAAAAGTAAGTAATTTAGCGTTCTTGAGTCAGCCATCGCTGGCAAGCCAGCTCCCACAGTGATCGGGTCGTGCACAAAGTCTGTGTACACCGCTAAACCTGTGGGAGCTGGCTTGCCAGCGATGAGGCCATCTGCAACATCAAAAACCTCGCAAACCTCCCTTCTCTCTAATTGACGATTTGTACTTGCGAGTCCAGTATGGATTTATAAGTACAAAATGAGTGTTAACCCGTTTCAGCTCTTTCTTCTGTCTTGCCAAACCAACAACAACCCGCGAGAGAACGAACATGAAGAAACTCCCCCTCATTACCGGTCTGGCGCTGAGCCTCCTGGCGTGCAGCAGCGTGTTCGCCGCCGAGAAAACCCTGCGCATCGGCATTGAAGCAGCTTACCCGCCGTTCGCCTCGAAGACCGACAAGGGCGAAATCGTCGGTTTCGACTACGACATCGGCAACGCCTTGTGCGCGCAGATGCAGGTCAAATGCGTGTGGGTCGAAGGTGAGTTCGACGGTCTGATTCCTTCGCTAAAAGTGAAGAAAATCGACATGGCGCTGTCGTCGATGACCATCAACGAAGATCGCAAGAAGTCTGTCGATTTCACCCACAAGTACTACTTCACTTCGTCACGACTGGTGATGAAGGACGGCGCAACGGTCGATGACCAGTACGCCAGCCTCAAGGGCAAAACCATCGGCGTGCAGCGCGCCACCACCACCGACCGGTACGCCACCGAGGTGTTCGAGCCCAAGGGCATCAACGTCAAGCGCTACAGCAACAACGAAGAAATCTACATGGACCTGGCGGCCGGTCGCCTCGACGCGATTTTTGCCGACACCATTCCGCTGAGTGATTTCCTGTCGATGCCGCGTGGCAAGGGTTATGCGTTTGTCGGGCCGGAGTTGAAGGACCCGAAATACGTGGGCGAGGGCGCGGGGATTGCGGTGCGCAAGGGCAATGCTGAGCTGGTGTCCGAGCTGAATACCGCCATCGACGGGATTCGTGCTAATGGTCAGTATCAGAAGATTTCCGAGAAGTACTTCAAGTCCGATATCTACGGCGACTGACAATCCTTTATCGCGAGCAGGCTCACTCCTACATTTGGAATGCGTTCCCCTGTAGGAGTGAGCCTGCTCGCGATGGCGTCAGAGAAATCACCGCAAATCTCTAGCCCTTCAATTCCTTCAAATGCTTGTACACCGTCGCCCGCCCCATGTTCAGCACATTGGCCACATAGTTCGAAGCGCTCTTGCCTTTGAACGCGCCCTCGGCGTGCAGGGCCAGTACCAGTTCGCGTTTGTGATCGCGGGTCAGCAGATTCAGGCTCAGTTGCCGCTCGCGCAGCCAGGCGTGCAGGAAAGTGTTGATGCGTTCCTGCCAGTCATCGCGAAACAGTGAATCCGGTTGTGGAATCAGTTTGCTCGGCGAGAGAAACAGATCCAGCGCAGCCTTGGCATTTTCGAACAGCGAAATATTCAGATTGATGCACAGCACCGCCAGCGGACGAGCTTCGCTGTCGCGCAGCACGGTGCTCAGGCTGCGGATTTTCTGGCCGTCCCAATTGAGCTTTTCGTAGGGGCCGATGTTGCGGTCGCTGACATCCTCGCTGAGCATGTCTTCCAGCGACGACTCGTCACCGATCTCGCGCTTGGACAGGTTGTTGGCGATGTAATCGACCTTCTGCGTGCGCAAATCGTGCAGCACCACTTCGGCGTGGGGAAAGAACAGCGTGGCGATGGCGTCGGCGATTGCACGGTAGTTATCCAGTGCGAGGTCGAGGCCAGGGGCGGTCATAGGGTGAAGCTCCAGGCGTGCGTCAACGCCCCGGCGGAGGGGCGTTGCGAGTTTGCCGTAATCCGCGCAGTCAGGCCAGACGGGCAGGGGACAGCATGGCGCTGCTCAGGCCGAATTGCTTGAGCTGTTCCGGCAGTTTTTGGCCACGAACCAGCGCGGCACTGGCCTGACCCATCGCCGGCGAAGTCTGGATGCCATAACCACCCTGCGCCGCGACCCAGAACAGTCCCGGCACTTGCGGATCGAAACCACTGAGCAAATCACCATCAGCGACAAAACTGCGCAATCCGGCCCAGGTGCGGGTCGGACGGCGGATGGTCAGGGTGGTCGCCTCTTCGATCTGGTAGATGCCCATGGCGATGTCCAGTTCTTCCGGCTGCACGTCGTGGGGTTCGACCGGGTCGGCGTTGGCGGGCGAGCCGAGGAACATGCCGGCATCGGGTTTCATGTAGAACGACTCGTCGAGGCTGACCAGCATCGGCCAGTGATGAATGTCGACGCCTTCGGGCCCGGCGAAGATAAATGCGGCGCGGCGTTTCGGTTGCAGGCCCAACGACTTCGCACCGGCCATGGCGCCGATCTTGTCGGCCCAGGCGCCGGCAGCGTTGATGATCACTGGTGCGCTGAAGGTCTGGCCGTTGGTCTGGACCTGCCAGACGCCTTCGGCATCACGACTCAGGCCCAGTACTTCGCAATCAGTGTGCACTTCGCCGTTGTTGCGGCGAATACCGCGCAGGTAGCCCTGATGCAGCGCATCGGTGTCGATGTCGCTGGCGGTCGGGTCGTAGATCGCGCCGTGGACTTTTTCCCGACGCAGAATCGGCAAACGTGCGCAGGCTTCGTCGGCGCTGAGCATTTGCATCTCGGGCACCGTGGCTTTGGCGCTGAGGTATTGGTTGTTCAGTTCGGCGGCGTCACCGGTGAAGTCCACGGTCATTTCGCCGCGATGGGTCAGCAGCGGGTGCTCGCAGAAACCGCTGGGCGGCGCGTCGAAGAACGCCCGGCTGGCCTGGGTCAGCGCGCGTACCTGCGGTGTGCCGTACGCGGCGGTGTACAGCGCGGCGGAACGTCCGGTGGAGTGATAAGCCGGATGCGATTCGCGCTCCAGCACAATCACTTTGGCATGGGGAGACAGCCAGAATCCGGTGGAAGCGCCGGCAATTCCGCCGCCGATGATGATGAAATCTGCCTGGCTCATGAAAATCTCCACGGTGAAATGCAAATTTGAAGGTGTCGCAGATCCTGTGGGAGCCGGGCTTGCCCGCGATAGCATCACCGCGTTTCGTATGCATAACCGAGGCGCCTGCATCGCGGGCAAGCCCGCTCCCACAGGGATCGTGGTCTTAGTGCTTCAGGTGATAAATGGCATTGGCCAGGGCGATGTCTTCGAGGCCCAAACCAATTGAGCGGAAGAACACATGGCGCTGGTATTCCGGACGCTGGACTTTCTCGCTGAGCAGATCGGCCAGATCGCCAATGATCGCCTCTTTATTCCAGCCATGCTGGTCGCCGGCAATCAGCATCTCACCCGCCGAACCCGGCGTGGTCAGGCGATAGTCGCAGAACACCTGCATGGTGTTGAGACTGTGCGGCGGTACTTCATGGGCGCGAGGGGCGTTGGTGCTGATCGAGGTGATCAGCGCCGGTTTGCCCAACGTCGCAGGATCAAGCACCGGGCCGGCGGAGGAGGTGCAAAGCATGATCACGTCGGCGTCCGCCACGGCGGATTCGCGGCTGTCGGCAATCTTCAGCGCAGGGGCGATGCTTTTCAGCAGCGCCTGTGTTTCAGGATCTTCGAGCAGGCTCGGCGAGTACACACTGATGCTCTGCCAGTCGCGCAGGCCGTTGACGTAATGCAGGTGCGCCTGAGCGACTTTGCCGCTGCCGATGATCGCCAGACGCTGGGCATTCAGCGGGGCGAGAGCGTCGACGGCCACTGCGGTGGTTGCCGCCGTTCGAGCAGTAGTGAGTTCGCCGGCATCACAGAGCAGCAGCGGCTGGCCGGTTTGCATCGACATCAGCAGCGTCCAGGCGGTCACCAGCGGGCCTTGCTCGCGGACGATATACGGCGAGGTCTTTACGCCGTAGACGCCATCCTCGGCCAGTACGCCCAGATAGTTGATGAAGTCGCCAGCGCCGTGGGGGAATTCCACCAGTTGCTGCGCCGGTTGCACCGCATGGCCAGCCGCCAGATCGCGGAACAGTTTGCGCAGGATCTGCGGCACGTCGATCTGCGTCAGCAATTCGCGAGCCTGAGCTTGGTCGATCACGTAGGGCGTACTGGACATGTCGGGCTCCGGATTATTTTTATAAACTAATTTGTCCATTATGGACTTTTAGTTTTGTCGGGCAAGACACCCATTGAAAAAAATCCGGTCGAAAAAAAGGCGCAGTCCATTGCTGGCTGCGCCTTTTTGCGTGCTTCGCTTACTGCGGACGCTTGCGCTCAACCGCTCGCAGCAGATGCGTCGGTGGCGTTTCGCAGCTGATCTTGCGACCGAGCTTCTCTTCGATGGACGGCAACTGGTAGGAGTCGTCCTCACCGGCGAAGCTGATCGACACGCCATCGGCGCCAGCCCGACCGGTACGGCCGATGCGGTGCACGTAGTCGTCCGGGACTTCCGGCAGGGTGAAGTTGATCACGTGGCTGATGCCGTCGATGTGGATACCACGACCGGCCACGTCAGTGGCGACCAGCACGCGAATCTTGCCTTCGCGGAAACCTTCCAGGGTCTTGATGCGCTTGTGTTGCGGCACGTCGCCGGACAACTGCGCGGCATTCACGCCGTCGCGCACCAGGCGCTCTTCGATACGCCGGACTTCGTCCTTGCGGTTGGCGAAGACCATTACCCGTTCCCAACCGTTGTCGGTCACCAGGTTGTACAACAGCTTGTACTTGTCGGCGGCGGCCACGGCGTAGATGTGCTGCTCCACGTTAACGTTGGCAACGTTCTCGGATTCGATCTCGACGATCGACGGATCGGTTGTCCACTGCTTGGCGAGGTTCATCACGTCCTCGGTGAAGGTCGCGGAGAACAGCAGGGTCTGACGTTCGCTTTTCGGCGGGGTCTGGCGAATGATCTGACGCACTTGCGGGATGAAACCCATGTCGAGCATGCGGTCGGCTTCGTCCAGCACCATCACTTCGACCATGTCCAGATGCACGTCGCCGCGCTGGTTGAAGTCGAGCAGACGACCCGGCGTTGCGACGAGGATGTCGCAGTGACGGGCTTCAAGGTGCTTGAGCTGCTTGTCGAAGTCCATGCCGCCAACAAACGTCATGACGTTCAGGCCGGTGTACTTGGTCAGATCGGCGGCATCCTTGGCGATCTGCACGACCAGTTCTCGGGTCGGCGCGATGATCAGTGCCCGTGGCTCGCCCATGTAGCGTTCTTTCGGCGGCGGGGTCTGCAGCAACTGGGTGATGATCGAGACCAGAAACGCGGCAGTTTTGCCAGTACCGGTCTGTGCGCGACCGATGGCGTCTTTACCAGCGAGAGTGAAGCCCAGCACTTGCGCCTGAATCGGCGTGCAGTACGGGAAACCCAGGTCCTGGATGGCGTGCATCAGTTCCGGGGCGAGTTTGAAATCGTGGAAACGGGTTTTGCCTTCCTGAGGTTCGACGACGAAGTCTTCGAGTTTCCAGGGAATGACCGGAGCCATTGGCTTCGGTTCGCGGCGCGGTCTGGCCGGTTTTGGCGCTTCGCTTTGCACTGGCTCGGCGGCGATTGGCGCGGCCGGGGCAGGTTTTTCTGGTTGCTTCGGTGCCGCTACGGGAGCTGGGCGGTCGGCCTTGGGGGCATCGCTGCGATGGCCGGGGGCGTGCGACGGCGCACTGGGAACTGGCGCGAGCTGCTCAGCCTCGCTTTTACCGAACATTTTCTTGAGTGCTTTGAGCACGGTCATCTCATCAATTGATTAAGGAATGTACGCCGGCCAGTGTAATGCAAGAATCGGGCGCGGCGTAGTGTGATGATCAAAGGGGCCCGGATGGGCAACCGGGCCCGGTTCGATCAGCGCAGACGTTCGGTGAGCCAGACGCCGATATCCTGAATTTCCTCGGGTAACACTTCGTGGCCCATTGGGTATTCCTGCCATGTCACGGTGACACCACGGGTCTTCAAATGCTCATAAGCGCTACGGCCCATAGCGTTTTGCACTACGTCGTCGTATTGGCCATGCATCGACAACACCGGGATTCGCTGCTGGCTGGCAGACAACTCCAGTTCATCACTGAATGTCGGTGCATAAGTGGACAGGGCAAGTACGCCACCGAGCGCGCCTTGCCATTTCAGGAACGCGGTGTGCAGAACGACAGCGCCCCCTTGGGAGAAACCAGCCAGAAAAATCCGCGAGGCGTCTATCCCGCTGGCTTTTTGTTCTTCTATCAGTTCGACGACCATTTGCGCCGACTCGTCCAGTTGTTCACGGCTGATGGCGCGTGCCGGATTCATGGCCAATATGTCGTACCAGCTCGGCATCTCGTAGCCACCATTAATGGTGACTGCACGAGTCGGTGCCTGGGGCAATACGAAGCGGGTGGTCAGCAAGGTTTCCTGCAGCGCCTCGGCGACTGGCAGGAAGTCATAACGATCAGCGCCAAGGCCGTGCAGCCATATTACGCAGGCGTCTACGGGCTTGCCGGGCTGAAGAATCAAGGGCTGAGTCATGTTTGCTCCAAAAATGTGCGGGCGCTCTCATTAAGTGCGTGATTCGAGTGCGTCTCTGGTTGATCCGTTAAGAAGATGTCGCAAGGCTACAAGTTTTTCTCTTGACCTGCCGCTCAATCGCTTCAGCAGCCGGTGTGGTACGGGGTTTGCTATGGAGGATTCTGTACGAAGCATCCTACGTCTGCCGGTAACACTATCAGTGTACGGCTTGCGACGGGATTGCAAAGAATCCGGTGATGGATGTTCGCCAATGGCCGCTACGGGCGCAGCGAACGTGAAAGGGCTACAGCCCGTTCGGCCGATTGGTGAGAAGTGAGTTGTCCATGATGTGGATTTTCTCCTACTAGACTCATAGCGAAGGTCTTACGTCGGTTGACCCCAAAAAAAGCCAACACGGGTCAACAACGCCTCATAAGGGTGCGACTGGACTCAAGCTCCGACACAACAAGAGCAAAACTGGAGGTTTGAATGAAGATGTTGAAATCCACCCTGGCAATCGTGACTGCAGCAGCAGTACTCGGTGTCAGCGGGTTCGCTCAGGCGGGTGCAACCCTGGATGCAGTGCAGAAGAAAGGTTTCGTACAGTGTGGCGTGAGCGACGGTCTGCCGGGCTTCTCGGTACCGGACGCTTCCGGCAAGATCCTCGGGATCGACGCTGACGTCTGCCGCGCTGTGGCCGCTGCCGTTTTCGGCGATGCGACCAAGGTCAAGTTCAGTCAGTTGAACGCCAAGGAGCGCTTCACCGCGCTGCAATCCGGCGAAATCGACCTGCTCTCGCGTAACACCACCATGACCAGTTCGCGTGACGCGGGCATGGGCCTGAAATTCCCTGGCTTCATCACTTACTACGACGGCGTGGGCTTCCTGGCCAACAACAAGCTGGGCGTAAAAAGTGCCAAGGAACTGGACGGTGCAACCATCTGTATTCAGGCCGGTACTACCACCGAGCTGAACGTGTCTGACTACTTCCGCGCCAACGGCCTGAAGTACACCCCGATCACTTTCGACACCTCCGATGAAAGCGCCAAGTCGCTGGAATCCGGTCGTTGCGACGTACTGACTTCGGACAAATCCCAGCTGTTCGCTCAGCGCAGCAAACTGGCTTCGCCGAAAGACTACATCGTGTTGCCGGAAACCATTTCCAAAGAACCTCTGGGCCCGGTCGTGCGTAACGGCGACGACGAGTGGCTGGCCATCGTGCGCTGGGTCGGCTACGCGCTGCTCAACGCTGAAGAAGCCGGCATCACTTCGAAAAACGTTCTGGAAGAAGCCAAATCCACCAAGAACCCGGACGTTGCTCGTCTGCTCGGTGGCGACGGTGAATATGGCAAGGATCTGAAACTGCCGAAGGACTGGGTAGTAAAAATTGTTTCCCAGGTTGGTAACTACGGCGAAATCTTCGAGAAAAACCTCGGCAAGAGCACTCCGCTGGAAATCGACCGTGGCCTGAACGCCCTGTGGAACAACGGCGGCATTCAGTACGCACCACCAGTGCGCTAATGGTTCTATCACCCGGCGGGCCAACCGCCGGGTGATGTTCTGTTCCATTTCTTGCGGGGCACTTCATGCAAAATTCAATCGGCGCACCTAAGCAGAGGCTCAGCCTCAGCGATCCAAGAGTGCGTGCGTGGCTATTTCAGATCATCACCGTTGTGGCGGTGGTCGCGATGGGCTGGTATCTGTTCGATAACACCCAGACCAACTTGCAACACCGGGGCATCACTTCCGGTTTCGGCTTTCTGGAGCGCAGTGCCGGTTTCGGCATCGCTCAACACCTGATCGACTACACCGAATCGGACAGCTATGCCCGGGTGTTCGTCATCGGCTTGCTCAACACCTTGCTGGTGACGGTTATCGGCGTGGTTCTGGCAACACTGCTGGGGTTCATCATCGGTGTGGCGCGGCTGTCGCCGAACTGGATCATCAGCAAACTGGCGACCGTGTATGTGGAGGTTTTCCGCAACATTCCGCCGCTGCTGCAAATTCTGTTCTGGTACTTCGCGGTGTTCCTGACCATGCCGGGACCGCGTGCCAGTCATAACTTCGGTGACACCTTCTTCGTCAGCAGCCGTGGCCTGAACATGCCGGCCGCGCAAATGGCTGACGGCTTCTGGGCGTTCTTTATCAGCGTCGTGCTGTCCATCGTTGCCATCGTGCTGATGTGCCGCTGGGCCAACAAGCGCTTTGAAGCGACCGGCGTTCCGTTCCGCAAGTTCTGGACCGGGCTGGCGATTCTGCTGGTGATTCCGACCTTGTGCGCGCTGATCTTCGGTGCCCCGTTGCACTGGGAAATGCCTCAGCTCAAAGGCTTCAACTTCGTCGGCGGCTGGGTGTTGATCCCGGAACTGCTGGCGCTGACCCTGGCCCTGACCGTGTACACCGCGGCGTTCATCGCCGAGATCGTGCGCTCCGGGATCAAGTCGGTCAGCCACGGCCAGACCGAAGCGGCCCGTTCGCTCGGACTGCGCAACGGCCCGACCCTGCGCAAGGTGATCATCCCTCAAGCGCTGCGAGTGATCATTCCACCGCTGACCAGCCAATACCTGAACCTGGCGAAAAACTCTTCGCTGGCGGCCGGTATCGGTTATCCGGAAATGGTCTCGCTGTTCGCCGGCACTGTGCTCAACCAGACCGGTCAGGCGATTGAAGTCATTGCCATCACCATGAGCGTGTACCTGGCGATCAGTATCAGCATTTCCCTGCTGATGAACTGGTACAACAAGCGCATTGCGCTGATCGAGCGGTGAGGAAACGCGCATGACTACCCATACTTTCAAACCCGACATGCCCCCACCGAGCAGCAGCATCGGCGTGGTGGCGTGGATGCGCGCGAACATGTTTTCCAGCTGGCTCAACACCCTGCTGACGCTGTTTGCGTTCTACCTGATTTACCTCGTGGTACCACCGATTCTCAGTTGGGCGATTCTCGATGCCAACTGGGTCGGCACCACCCGCGCCGATTGCACCAAGGACGGCGCCTGCTGGGTGTTCATTCAGCAGCGTTTCGGCCAGTTCATGTACGGCTATTACCCGCCGGAACTGCGCTGGCGCGTGGACCTGACCGTGTGGCTGGCGGTCATCGGCGTGGCACCGCTGTTCATCTCGCGCTTCCCGCGTAAAGCGGTATACGGCCTGAGCTTTCTGGTGCTGTACCCGATCATCGCCTGGTGCCTGTTGCACGGTGGCGTTTTCGGCATGACCGCCGTCGCGACCAGCCAGTGGGGCGGCCTGATGCTGACCCTGGTCATCGCCACCGTCGGTATCGCCGGCGCCTTGCCGCTGGGGATCATCCTCGCGTTGGGTCGACGTTCGAACATGCCGGCGATCCGCGTGGTCTGCGTGACGTTTATCGAGTTCTGGCGCGGCGTGCCGTTGATCACGGTGCTGTTCATGTCGTCGGTGATGCTGCCGTTGTTCCTGCCTGAGGGCATGAACTTCGACAAGCTGCTGCGGGCGCTGATCGGCGTGATTCTGTTCCAGTCGGCCTACGTGGCCGAAGTGGTGCGCGGCGGTCTGCAAGCGATTCCCAAAGGTCAGTACGAAGCGGCCGCAGCGATGGGCCTCGGTTACTGGCGGGCGATGGGTCTGGTGATTCTGCCGCAAGCCCTGAAGCTGGTGATCCCGGGCATCGTCAACACCTTCATTGCGCTGTTCAAGGACACCAGCCTGGTGATCATCATCGGCCTCTTTGACCTGCTCAACAGCGTCAAGCAAGCCGCTGCGG
>NZ_JBIUXX010000075.1:4306-12076 GCF_044744235.1 Pseudomonas sp. NPDC087346 | reverse complement strand
GATCCGAAATGGCTGGGCATGGCCACCGAAGGCTACGTGTTCGCCGCCCTGGTGTTCTGGATTTTCTGTTTTGGTATGTCGCGCTATTCCATGCATCTGGAACGCAAGCTCGACACTGGCCACAAGCGTTAGGAGTTCTGTAATGAGTGAAGCAATCAAAAAGCCTGTAAGCGCTGAAGGCATTATTCAGATGCAGGGCGTGAACAAGTGGTACGGCCAGTTCCACGTACTGAAAGACATCAACCTCAACGTCAAACAGGGCGAGCGTATCGTCCTGTGCGGCCCGTCGGGTTCCGGCAAATCGACCACCATCCGCTGCCTGAATCGTCTGGAAGAACACCAGCAGGGTCGCATCGTCGTCGATGGCGTGGAACTGACCAATGACCTCAAGCAGATCGAAGCGATCCGCCGCGAAGTCGGCATGGTGTTCCAGCACTTCAACCTGTTCCCGCACCTGACCATTTTGCAGAACTGCACCCTGGCGCCAATGTGGGTGCGCAAGCTGCCCAAGCGCAAGGCCGAGGAAATCGCCATGCATTATCTGGAGCGCGTACGCATTCCGGAGCAGGCGCATAAATTCCCGGGACAACTGTCCGGCGGTCAGCAACAGCGTGTGGCGATTGCCCGCGCCCTGTGCATGAAACCGAAAATCATGTTGTTCGATGAACCGACTTCAGCGCTCGATCCGGAGATGGTGAAAGAAGTTCTGGACACCATGATCGGCCTCGCTGAAGACGGCATGACCATGCTCTGCGTGACCCACGAAATGGGCTTCGCCCGCACTGTGGCCAACCGCGTGATCTTCATGGACAAAGGTGAAATCGTTGAGCAGGCGGCGCCGAACGACTTCTTCGACAATCCGCAGAATGATCGGACCAAGTTGTTCCTGAGTCAGATTTTGCATTGATGGCTTGTGAATAAAAACCAACCCGGCCATGTGCCGGGTTTTTTTTTGTCGGGTCAGGATATGGTGAGGTTTTCGTGTTCTTTGTGGACGGTGTGCTTGAAACCTCTCAGGTCCGCGCCCTCTGCCAGCGTCTGAACATCGACGAGCATGTAAGGGTAACGATCCAGCAGGCGCATCAGCAGCACCAACGCCTTGGGTGGAAGTAACTCACCGCGCTCGTAGCGAGAGAACGCGTTATGTCCGCCACCGGAGAGTAGTTGCACTGTCTCTTTTTGCGTCAGATGCAATTTGCGACGGATCCGCTTCATCTCGGCGCCGATCATTTGCCTCGCAGCGATAACCAGTTCATCGCCTGCTTTCGTATAACGTTCCGCGCTATCGGTATCGTCATCCCACTCGACTTCCCCACACTGCTGGCATTCCCAGCCTGCAAGATCATCTACACGGCGCTCCATGCCTTTGACACTCAAGGTTTCGCCGCGTCCCTCGAAATGCCTCATTCCCTCACGGGCACCACAGCTGAAACATTGCCGGGTTTTCATGGGTTTTTCTCCTTGAAGGAGATCACCGGTGCGCCGCCGGCAGGGCGGTATGTCACCTTGATGTAAATCTCCAGATCTTGTGAATGGGTGTGGTAAACGTCCTGCCAGACTCGATGATCGTCATAGCTGGTCATCGACTTGTACAACATCCTGTTCTGCAGCTCGTAAACGATTTCTTGCATCTCTCTGATGCTAAAGCCGAGAACATCGCCGGATTCTGCTGAACTTCTGGTAAAGGCCCTCCAGCCAAGTCGCCGAACCTCAGCCTTGATCACCGCCAAGTCGTAATGGGGTGTGTTCTTTTCCATAAGAAACCAAAACCCTGTCCCTGAAATTACCCTTAAAGGGTAATTTTGACCAATCGAAAATACCGCTCCATGTGTCTCCTTTTGACCCTAGGTGGTTGCCGTCCTACGCGGGTCTGACTAACATGTCGGAAAATTCATCCTATGATTGGATGAAAGGGCGAATCCTATGTCAGAAATTTCACCTCTCATTAAGCGATCCTTGGTCGATCAGGCTTTGGATCAGTTGCGGCAGCGCATTACCGATGGCGTTTGGGCTGTCGGCGAGCGTTTGCCAACCGAGCCTGAGCTGTGCGCCGAACTGGGCATCAGCCGCAACACCGTGCGCGAAGCGATGCGTGTACTGGCGTTTTCCGGGTTGATCGAAATCCGTCAGGGCGACGGCAGTTATCTGCGGGCGCTGGTCGATCCGATGGACACGCTCAAGGCACTGTCGCGCTGCTCGCTGGAACAGGCCCGGGAAACCCGGCACATCCTTGAGGTTGAGGCGATTGGCCTGGCCGCATTGCGGCGTACTGATGAAGACCTGATCGCGCTGCGTGAAGCGCTCGGCACCAGTGGCAGCCATTACCACGGCGATCTCGATACCTACATCGCTTGCGATCTGGTGTTCCACCGTCGTTTGGTGGACGCCGCACACAACCCGACGCTCAGCGAGTTGTATCGCTATTTCTCCAGCATTGTCGGCGCGCAATTGCGCCAGACCCTGAACATCGTCCCGCGCCGTCAGGAAGTGTTCGACTTGCACATCGAGTTACTCGATGCGGTCGAACAACGTGATCCGGAGCGGGCCAAAGCACTCTCGAGGCAGTTGATCAATGAACCTTGAAACCGGGAAAAATCTCTCAACCCCCAAGCGCACGGCAGAGCTCGAAGAGTTGCTGATCGATGCCGAGGCCGATGACGAACAAGTCCAGCAAAGCCATCCGCTGGTGCGCCGACCGTGGCTGTTGCTGCTGGGGCTGATTCTGGTCGCGCTGAACCTGCGTCCGGCGCTGTCGAGCATGGCGCCGCTGCTCAGTGATGTGTCGAAAAGCCTTGGATTGTCTGCGGCTCAGGCCGGTCTGTTGACCACCTTGCCGGTGCTTTGCCTGGGGCTGTTCGCGCCGCTGGCGCCGATTCTGGCCCGACGTTTTGGCGCCGAGCGCGTGGTGCTGGGGATTCTGCTGACGCTGGCTGGCGGCATCATCTTGCGCAGTAACTTCGGTGAAATCGGCCTGTTCGCCGGCAGCGTCCTTGGTGGCGCAAGCATCGGCATAATCGGCGTGCTCCTGCCGGGCATCGTCAAACGCGATTTCGCCAAACACGCCGGCACCATGACCGGTGTCTACACCATGGCCCTGTGCCTGGGTGCGGCGATGGCGGCGGGGTCGAGCGTGCCGTTGAGCGAACATTTTGGCAGCAATTGGGCGATGGGCCTTGGCTTCTGGGTGATTCCGGCGCTGGTTGCCGCGGTGTTCTGGCTACCGCAAGTCGGGCAGAAACACGGTGCGCACAATGTTGCTTATCGCGTGCGCGGTCTGCTGCGTGATCCACTGGCCTGGCAGGTAACTTTGTACATGGGCCTGCAATCGTCGCTGGCCTACATCGTGTTCGGCTGGTTGCCGTCGATCCTGATCGGTCGCGGGCTGACCCCAACCCAGGCCGGTCTGGTGTTGTCCGGTTCGGTCATCGTTCAGCTCGCCAGTTCACTGGCTGCACCGTGGCTGGCGACTCGTGGCAAGGATCAGCGTCTGGCGATCGTGGTAGTGATGGCGTTGACCCTCGGCGGACTGTTTGGTTGCCTGTACGCACCGATCGAAGGCCTGTGGGGCTGGGCGATTCTGCTGGGTCTGGGGCAGGGCGGCACGTTCTCGCTGGCGCTGACCTTGATCGTGTTGCGCTCGCGTGACGCGCATGTGGCGGCCAACCTGTCGAGCATGTCCCAGGGTTTCGGTTACACCCTGGCGTCGATGGGACCGTTCGCGGTCGGCGTGGTGCATGACTGGACCGGTGGCTGGAATGCTGTCGGCTGGATCTTCGGCATTATCGGTACGGGTGCGATCATCGCCGGTCTTGGTGCCGGGCGTGCGTTGTACGTGCAGGTACAAAGCGAAAGAATCTGAGGCGGTGATTTCAAATGTGGGAGCGAGCCTGCTCGCGAAAACGGTGGTTCTGGCGCCAGTGATATTGAAGGTGCCTGCCTTTTCGCGAGCAGGCTCGCTCCCACAGGGTTTGTGTCAGGTTTCGACGTGTTGGCGGTATTCGGTGCGCGAATGCCGATAGTGTTTCGGGCGATTGCAGATTATCGTGCTGGCAATCTGTACCTATTTTGGAGATTGCCCATGAGCGAAGCCCACGTCGCGTTGATCACCCGGTTCTACCAAGCCTTCCAGCGCCTCGATGCCGAGGCCATGGCCGCGTGTTACACCGATGATGTGGTGTTCAGCGATCCGGCCTTCGGCGAACTGCGCGGGCGCGATGCCGGCGACATGTGGCGCATGCTTACGACCCGGGCCAAGGATTTCTCCCTGACGTTCGACAATGTCCGCGCCGATGAGCGCAGCGGCGGCGCACATTGGGTGGCGACCTATCTGTTCAGCCAGACCGGCAATGTCGTGATCAACGATATTCAGGCGCGCTTCGTGTTTCGCGACGGCAAAATCTGCGAGCACCATGACCGGTTCGATCTGTGGCGCTGGTCGCGTCAGGCGCTGGGTTTCAAAGGTCTGATGCTGGGCTGGACGCCAGTGGTGCGCAACGCGGTGCGTGCGCAGGCATTGAAGGGACTGAAGGCATTTCAGGCCGGTCGCTGATAAGATCGCGGCCTGTTTCCTACGCACCCTTGATCGACAAGTGACGACCCTCAGCGAAAATTCTGTCGATGCCGACGTGCCAGTGAGCAAATCCTGGTTCGTCTATCTGGTGCGCGCCGCCAATGGCTCGCTGTACTGCGGGATCAGCGACGATCCGGTGCGGCGTTTCGCCAAGCACCAAAGCGGCAAGGGCGCGCGCTTCTTCCTCTCAAGCCCGGCGATGGCGCTGGTTTACACCGAACTGTGTCGTGACAAGGGCGATGCCTTGCGCCAGGAACGGCTGATCAAAAAACTCAGGAAAAGCGCCAAGGAATGTCTGGTCGCGTCTTATCAATCTGACTGATCGGTTCCCATCAGGCAGATCTGTAGGCTGCTAAGCAAATGCACGCTAAGCTGCGGGCTCATCTTTTGAGCGGCGGAGCCGAGCATGTCCGAGTTGATTCTGCATCATTACCCGACCTCCCCATTTGCCGAAAAGGCCCGTCTGCTCCTGGGTTTCAAAGGCTTGTCCTGGCGCTCGGTACATATTTCGCCAGTGATGCCCAAACCCGATCTGACCGCGTTGACCGGCGGTTACCGCAAGACCCCGGTGCTGCAAATCGGCGCTGACATCTATTGCGACACCTCGCTGATTGCCCGTCGTCTGGAGCAGGAAAAAGCCTCGCCGGCATTCTTCCCTGAAGGTCAGGAGATGATCGCCGCCAGTTTCGCCGCATGGGCCGACTCGGTAGTGTTCCAGCACGCAGTCAGTCTGGTATTCCAGCCGGAATCAGTAGCGGTGCGCTTCGGCAAATTGCCGCCGGAAGCGATCAAGGCGTTTCTCGCCGACCGCGCCGGGCTGTTCAGCGGTGGCAGCGCCACGCGTTTGTCCGCCGAGCAGGCCAAGCATCAATGGCCGACCATCATGGGTCGTCTGGAGCAGCAGTTGCAGCGCGAGCAGGGCGACTTCCTGTTCGGTGAGCCGTCGATTGCCGACTTCGCCCTGGCGCATCCGATGTGGTTCCTCAAGGCAACCCACGTCACTGCGCCCTTGGTCGATGCCTATCCGGCCGTTTCCGCATGGTTGGCCCGTGTGCTGGGCTTTGGCCATGGCGCGGCGAGTGAGATGACTTCCGAAGAGGCGTTGGACGTTGCGCGCAATGCAACCCCGGCGGCACTGCCGGATGAGCAGTTCGAAGATCCCAACGGTTTCAAGGCCGGGCAACAAGTGGCAATCGCCGCGACTGATTACGGGGTTGACCCGGTGGTGGGCGAGTTGTTGTTTGTTGGTAGTGAGGAACTGATCGTTCGTCGCGAAGACGAACGCGGCGGTGTGGTGCATGTGCACTTCCCGCGCTTTGGTTTCCGTATCGAAGCTCGCTAAAAGCAAAAGATCGCAGCCTGCGGCAGCTCCTACATGGATCGTGTGGGAGCTGCCGCAGGCTGCGATCTTTTGATCTTCGGGTTATTTCAGGGCTGCGAGAATTTTTTGCTGATCAAACCCGCGAATCAACGTGCCATTCACGTCGATCAGCGGAATCCCGCGTCCACCCAGTGCCTCATACGCCTTGCGCGCCTCGGCGTCCTTCTCGATATCGAACTCCTTGAAAGGAATCCCCTTGCTGTCGAGAAAGCGCTTGGTCTGTTTGCAGTAGCCGCACCAGTCGGTTGTATAGAGCACAACGTTCGCCTGGCCTCGCGTCTGCTCGGAGACCATCTGCGACGGATTGAACACCCGCTCGATCTTGCCCCAGTTCTGATAGACCACCACTACCAGCAGTACCAGCAGAACCTTCTTCAGCACATTGCCGAGCATCAGTTGCGACGCTTCAGCTGATCGGTGAGCGAGGTCGGCAGGCCTTTGATCACCAGCGTGCCGGCTTCTTCGTCATATTCGATCTTCGAGCCCAGCAGGTGCGCTTCAAAGCTGATTGACAGGCCTTCGGCGCGGCCGGTGAAGCGGCGGAACTGGTTGAGCGTGCGTTTATCTGCCGGAATCTCCGGCGACAGGCCGTAATCCTTGTTGCGGATGTGATCGTAGAAGGCTTTCGGGCGTTCTTCGTCGATCAACTCCGACAACTCTTCCAGACCCATCGGCTCGCCGAGTTTGGCCTGGCTGCTGGCGTAATCCACCAGTGTCTTGGTTTTCTCGCGGGCGGACTCTTCCGGCAAGTCTTCGCTTTCGACGAAGTCGCTGAAGGCCTTGAGCAGGGTGCGGGTCTCGCCGGGGCCGTCGACGCCTTCCTGGCAGCCGATAAAGTCGCGGAAGTACTCCGAAACCTTTTTACCGTTCTTGCCCTTGATGAACGAGATGTATTGCTTGGACTGTTTGTTGTTCTGCCACTCGGAGACGTTGATCCGCGCTGCGAGGTGCAATTGACCGAGGTCGAGGTGGCGCGATGGGGTCACGTCCAGTTCGTCGGTCACCGCTACGCCTTCGCTGTGGTGCAGCAGGGCGATGGCCAGGTAGTCGGTCATGCCTTGCTGGTAGTGGGCGAACAAAACGTGGCCACCGACCGACAGGTTCGACTCTTCCATCAGCTTTTGCAGATGCTCGACCGCAACTTTGCTGAACGCGGTGAAGTCCTTGCCGCCTTCGAGGTATTCCTTCAGCCAGCCGCTGAACGGAAACGCGCCGGATTCCGGATGGAACAGGCCCCAGGCTTTGCCCTGTTTGGCGTTATAGCTCTCGTTGAGGTCGGCGAGCATGTTCTCGATGGCCGCGGACTCAGCCAGTTCAGAGTCACGAGCGTGCAGAACTGCGGGCGTGCCGTCGGGTTTTTTGTCGATCAAATGGACGATGCAATGACGGATCGGCATGGGCTTCTCGGCTGGTGGATGGGAGGAGGGCAGGCTCCCCCGAAAAAGCGCCCAGTGTACCGCAACCACTGGTTTTGGCGCGGGGTGAAGGGCAATTCCGGGGCGGGAGCCTGTCCTTATGCAGTTTTTTCACGATTTAGAGCAATAAAGCTGACCAAATGGGTAGCTAGAGGCGGATATTTCCCCGTCTCTGTGCTAGTTTTGCCCCGTCTTACGCGAAGTCACTGCGTTAAGCGTGCATTCAGCATTTGTCAGGTCGAACCAAACCCTGATTTCGGTATCTATAACCCGACTCGTCGTGGTTATCGCCGAGGGTGCCAGATCCAGAAGATCGGGCTCGATGGCTGACACTGCACTCTGCAATCCATATGAATTTGATAGGGAAGGAACACTACATGGCTCTTACTAAAGACCAACTGATC
>NZ_JBIUXX010000075.1:0-4296 GCF_044744235.1 Pseudomonas sp. NPDC087346 | reverse complement strand
ACCCCCCCCCCCCCAACTGGGCCAAATCGTTGCTGATCAGCTGGAAAACGGCGGCGAAATCACTCTGCCAGGTATCGGCAAGCTGAAAGTGACCGAGCGTCCTGCCCGCACTGGCCGTAACCCTTCGACTGGCGCTGCCATCGAAATCCCGGCCAAGAAAGTGATCAAGCTGGTTGTGGCCAAAGGCCTGACCGACGCTGTGAACAAGTAAGACGCAACAATAAAAAAACCGTGCACCGGAGTGATCCGGGCACGGTTTTTTTGTGTCTGCGATTTGGTGAAGCATCGCCCTTGTAGGAGCTGCGGCACGCTGCGATCTTTTGATTTTGTTTTCAAGATCAAAAGATCGCAGCGTGCCGCAGTTCCTACATGGGGTCAGTGAGCAGTTTTAACGGGTCCAGCGCTCGCGGCGCCAGATCTGCTGCTCGGACTTGGTCTGGAAGGTCCAGGCAACGAAGCGGCTCTGCTTCTGGCCTTGAGACATTTCCACCACCTGGCTTTCGAGGACACCGGCCTTCTTCAGGGCGGTTTCGATGGCTGGCAGGTTCGAAGCTTTCGACACCAAGGTGCTGAACCACAGCACTTTGTGCTGGAAGTTCGCGCTTTCGGCGATCAGTTGCGTCACAAACCGTGCTTCGCCACCTTCACACCACAATTCAGCCGACTGCCCGCCGAAGTTCAGCACCGGCAGTTTACGTTTCGGGTCGGCACGGCCCAGGGCGCGCCACTTACGCTCGCTGCCTTTGGTCGCTTCGTCCATCGAGGCGTGGAACGGCGGGTTGCACATGGTCAGGTCAAAACGTTCGCCCGGTTCCAGCAAGCCGATCAGGATGTGCTTGCGGTTCTCCTGCAGGCGCAGCTGGATAACCTTGTTCAGGTCGTTGGACTGGACAATGGCTTTGGCAGCGGCCACGGCCGTCGGGTCGATTTCCGAGCCAAGGAAGTGCCAGCGGTATTCGCTGTTACCGATCAGCGGATAAACGCAGTTGGCGCCCATACCGATGTCCAGCACGTTGATGATCGCACCGCGCGGTACCTTGCCATCGTTGATGCTGGCCAGCATATCAGCGAGGAAGTGCACGTAATCGGCACGCCCTGGAACCGGCGGGCAGAGGTAATCGGCCGGAATGTCCCAATGCGCAATGCCGTAGAACGACTTGAGCAACGCCCGGTTGAACACCCGCACCGCGTCCGGACTGGCGAAGTCGATGCTTTCCTTGCCGTACGGATTGATGATCACAAACTTCGCCAGTTCCGGCGTGGTCTTGATCAGCGCCGGGAAGTCGTAACGACCCTGGTGGCGGTTGCGCGGGTGCAGGCTGGCCTTTTCACGCGGTTCAACGGCTTTGGCCGGGGTCGCGGAGTCAGGCTTCTTGCGCGCAGGTTTGGGTGTGCGAGGGGCGTTCATGGGCGTGATCGATTCGGGTATGGCTGAAAGTGGCGGGTATTGTCCCACATCCAGACCTTTTGAACCCAATTGTGACAAACACCATCATTTCTTGTGGGAGCGAGCCTGCTCGCGAAGGGGCCGTATCAGCCAGTATTGATGGTGAATGACAGACCGCTATCGCGAGCAGGCTCGCTCCCACAGGGGGATAGGGTGTTTGGGATAATGCAGAGGGCACAAAAAAGGGAGGCCTTTGTGGGCCTCCCTTTTTCAGTGCGATTTGCCGTTACAGGCTGGCAATCCGCGCATGCTGCTCGGCCAGTTTGCCCAGAGCCTGTTCGGCTTCGGCCAACTTGGCGCGTTCCTTCTCGATGACTTCGGCCGGGGCCTTGTCAACGAAACCGGCGTTCGACAGCTTGCCGCCAACGCGCTGGACTTCACCCTGCAGACGCAGGATTTCTTTGTCCAGACGCGCCAGTTCAGCGCCCTTGTCGATCAGACCGGCCATTGGCACCAGCACTTCCATCTCGCCAACCAGAGCGGTGGCGGACAGTGGCGCTTCTTCGCCGGCAGCAAGAACGGTGATCGATTCCAGACGCGCCAGCTTCTTCAGCAGCGCTTCGTTCTCGGTCAGACGACGCTGGTCTTCAGCGCTGACGTTCTTCAGGTAGATCGGCAGTGGCTTGCCCGGGCCGATGTTCATCTCGGCGCGAATGTTGCGCGTGCCGAGCATCAGGGTTTTCAGCCACTCGATGTCATCTTCGGCGCCCTGATCGATGCGCGCGTCATTGGCCACCGGCCAAGGTTGCAGCATGATCGTCTTGCCTTCGATACCGGCCAGCGGCGCGATGCGCTGCCAGATTTCTTCGGTGATGAACGGCATGAACGGGTGCGCCAGACGCAGCGCCACTTCCAGTACGCGAACCAGCGTGCGGCGAGTGCCACGCTGACGCTCGACCGGAGCGTTTTCGTCCCACAGCACAGGCTTGGACAGTTCCAGGTACCAGTCGCAATACTGGTTCCAAATGAACTCGTACAGCGCTTGCGCAGCCAGGTCGAAACGGAACTGATCCAGTTGACGGGTCACTTCGGCTTCGGTGCGTTGCAGTTGCGAGATGATCCAGCGATCCGCCAGCGACAGCTCGTAGGCTTCGCCGTTCTGGCCGCAGTCTTCGCCCTTGTCCAGAACGTAACGCGCAGCGTTCCAGATCTTGTTGCAGAAGTTGCGATAGCCTTCAACGCGGCCCATGTCGAACTTGATGTCGCGACCGGTCGATGCCAGCGAGCAGAAAGTGAAGCGCAGGGCGTCGGTGCCGTAACTGGCGATGCCTTCGGCGAATTCTTCGCGGGTCTGCTTCTCGATCTTCTTCGCCAGTTTCGGCTGCATCATGCCGGAGGTGCGTTTCTGCACCAGCTCTTCCAGCTCGATACCGTCGATGATGTCCAGCGGGTCAAGGACGTTGCCCTTGGACTTGGACATCTTCTGGCCTTGGCCATCACGTACCAGACCGTGAACATAAACGGTCTTGAACGGTACCTGCGGCGTGCCGTCTTCGTTCTTCACCAAATGCATGGTGAGCATGATCATCCGGGCAACCCAGAAGAAAATGATGTCGAAGCCAGTCACCAGCACGTCGGTGGAGTGGAATTTCTTCAGGAATTCGGTCTGCTCAGGCCAGCCCAGCGTGGAGAAGGTCCACAGGCCGGAACTGAACCAGGTGTCGAGAACGTCGTTGTCCTGTTGCAGCGCAACGTCCGGGCCGAGATTGTGCTTGGCACGAACTTCCGCTTCGTCGCGACCGACGTAGACTTTGCCCGACTCGTCGTACCAGGCCGGAATCCGGTGGCCCCACCACAGCTGACGGCTGATGCACCAGTCCTGGATGTCACGCATCCACGAGAAGTACATGTTTTCGTATTGCTTAGGCACGAACTGGATGCGGCCGTCTTCAACGGCTTCAATCGCAGGTTCTGCCAAAGGCTTGGTCGACACGTACCACTGGTCGGTCAGCCACGGCTCGATGATGGTGCCGGAGCGGTCGCCCTTCGGTACTTTCAGGTTGTGATCGTCGACGCTGACCAGCAGGCCCGCGGCGTCGAACGCAGCAACGATCTGCTTGCGCGCTTCGAAACGCTCCAGACCTGCATATTCGGCCGGAATCGCGCCGTCGATGGTGTCGTTCAGCGTACCGTCGAGGTTGAACACCTGGGCCGCAGGCAGCACGTTGGCGTTCTTGTCGAAGATGTTCAGCAGCGGCAGGTTGTGGCGCTTGCCGACTTCGTAGTCGTTGAAATCGTGGGCCGGGGTGATTTTCACGCAGCCGGTGCCGAATTCAGGATCGAAGTAATCGTCGGCGATGATCGGGATGCGGCGGCCAACCAGTGGCAGCTCGATAAACTTGCCGATCAGGGCTTTGTAGCGCTCGTCGTTCGGGTTAACGGCGACGGCGGAGTCGCCGAGCATGGTTTCCGGACGGGTGGTCGCGACGATCAGGAAATCGTTGCCTTCAGCGGTTTTCGCGCCGTCAGCCAGCGGGTACTTCAGGTTCCACAGGAAACCTTTCTCGTCGTGGTTTTCCACTTCGAGGTCGGAAATCGCCGTGTGCAGCTTGGTGTCCCAGTTGACCAGACGTTTGCCGCGATAGATCAGGCCGTCTTCATGCAGGCGCACGAAAGCTTCTTTGACCGATTCCGACAGGCCGTCGTCCATGGTGAAGCGCTCGCGGCTCCAGTCTACGGACGAGCCGAGGCGGCGGATCTGACGGCTGATGTTGCCACCGGACTGATCTTTCCATTCCCAGACTTTCTCGAGGAATTTCTCGCGGCCCAGATCGTGGCGATTCTGGCCCTGAGCTTCGAGTTGACGCTCCACCAGCATCTGCGTGGCGATACCGGCGTGGTCGGTGCCC
>NZ_JBIUXX010000074.1:16460-24165 GCF_044744235.1 Pseudomonas sp. NPDC087346 | reverse complement strand
GGCTACCGAGCCTACTTAGGCCACGGCTAGTCTCCTAGCGGTAGAGGCCCTGGGGCCTATTCGAGTACCACGTCGAGATCGAGGTGGCACAGCCTGCGATAAATCTCTTCCTTGCGTTCACGCACTGCATGGTTCTGCGGTAACAACTCGCAGCAGCTATGCAGCAGGTGCAGCACTTCCAATGCAAGATCGGGCTCCCAGGCGTGCAGGCCTGAGTCCTGTAAAGTCTGATCGAGTGTTTCGAGCTGGTTCTTGGCCAGTTCGTATTTCTTGGCCATGAAACACAGCCGGCCGAGGGCGAACTGCCAGAAAAAGCGCTCGCGCCCACCGTGGGCGGATTGCAGGCCCTGCTTGAGAATCTGCACGGCAGGCTTGAGGCCTTCCTTGCGCAGAACCGGCAGGACTTCTTCGAGGGCTTTTTCCCAGGCGGGCTGAGTCTGGACGTCGTCGGTTTCAACCTTGCGCGGCGCACTGGCGCTTTGCAGGTGCGGCATGACGTTGCCGGCGATCCACGCCCGTGTGGACGGATCGGCGAACGGCGCACCGTCATGGAAACGACATTCGATGATGCCGGGCAGGCGCTGAACCAAAAGCGCGAAGTGGATCTCCACTTCGCGCATAGCCATCTCGGCGTTGAGGTTCTGGAGACATTCCCAGACCATCCTCTGGCCATCGAACCAGAACGGCGCCTTCGCCAGGCTCGCCTCCAGTTCAACCAGCAGATCGGCGTATTTGCCCTGATCGAAACGGTCCTGATACTGCTTGAGTTTGTCGGCCGGAAGACCGCGCAATACGGTGATCTGCTCGGCGTTGCGCTCCGGCACTGCATCAATCGGCAGCCAGAGCAAAGTACGGTTGAGGCGCAGGGCGCGCAGGTCGGTGGCTTTCTGCTTGAGCCACCAGGCACACAACGGACGCGCGCTTTCCTGCTGGGCGCGAAGAGCCTTGTAGGCTTCTTTCTCGTTGTCGATCGGTGCGCCGGGCGTGAGTAACTGGCTGGCGGCCTGCTTGACCTGCGCCACCGCCGAGCCCATCACGCCGGGTGCCGGCTGGTTGTCGGCAGCGCGCTGGATCATGGTTTTCAGGCGACGGGAAAGCGGCAACAGCAGCGGCGCGTCATCGCCCAGATGCTCGGTGCACGCGGCGTCGAGACCGGCCAGATGCTCGGACAACTGCCGGAACATCGGCAGCTGTTCCTTGATCGCAATGTTTTCGGTGATCACCTGCTCCAGACGCGGCACCAGCCAGCCAATGGCGGCAGCGCGGGTCCGGGCTTTGAGCGGGTGAACGACAGGCCAGTTGTTTTCCGACAGATGGTGCAGCAGACCGAGGCCGGCAAGGAGGCCGGGGAAAGATTCACGCTGGTACAGAGACCACGTCAGCCAGGCGCCGACACGCAAATCCTTGGATTGGGTACGCAGCAGATTTTCGCTGTTTTCACGGATTTTCAGCCAGTCGATCTGCCCGCTTTCGTGCATCGACGAAGCCTTGGCCAGCTCGCTTTCCAGTGCCTCGAATTCGCTCGAAAAACGAACGTCTTCGCCCGCGAAATTCTCTTTGGAAACAGAGACTTTTGCGAGTTCGAGGTAATGAGCGGAAAGTTTGCTTGAGTAGGACATCCATGGCCTTTAAGTTTTGATGACGGTCATACGCCTGTTTGGAATTTCAGCGGCGCGGACAGTATCGAAGAGCTGTTGGAGACTCATCCAATTGAGTGTTTGCTCTTTCAAGTGGGCGCATCGTAATCACAATGATGGCCACTAGCAAGCATCTGATCAAACAACAAGACGAAGTGTTCATTGCCCTGCGTAAGAGATCGCCCTATATGTTGCAGGGGGTTCCCTGATGTCGGCTTATATTGTGTACATTTGCCCTGCCCCCTCGAAACCCTTGCTCCAGAGCGGCCCGCTCGACCTCGATGGCTGCTCGCAGCACGCCGGCTCCATTACACGGCGGCAAGCATGACCATTCTCGAAAAAAATAGAAGTAGGATTCTTCCTAAAATTCATTGGATTCATAAAACAATTACCGCCGACAACAGCGCACAACAAAAGTGCCATCAATCTGATGGCATTTCATTTCGTTGAAACTTACACAGCCTCGGAAAACACTGCACTTTCGTGCTAACTCAATAATTATCGAATTACTTTCCCACAGTCATTTCCTTCAACCCACACCACACTTTCACGCCCGGAATGCTCTGACAAATGTCAGAGATACTTCTTACATCAATTTATTTCCTGCGTTGCTAGCTTGCCTTGGCAAATTCTTTTCGCGTGGCGATCAGGGACGATCGAACACCGCGCATCGACTCACTTGCTTAAGGACAAGCGTATGTTCAGTACGGGCAATTGCGCGCCTTTTACCTTGCAAATTCCCGGAGTTCGCCACGACTTCAAGGTGTTGGCATTCGATGGTGATGAAGCCATCAGCAGCCTTTACACCATCCGGATCAAGCTGGTCAGCGAACGAGCGGATATCGACCTGGAAGGCTTGCTCAGTCAACCGGCGTTTCTGCAATTCGGGTTCAACAACGAGGGAATTCACGGACGCATTGAGGATGTGAGCGTTGGTGAGACAGGACGACGGCTGACGCACTATCAACTGACGCTGGTGCCGGCGCTGCACTATTTGCAGTTCAGTCATGATCAGCGGGTTTTCCAGCAACGCACGGTGCAGCAGATCATCGCGCAGGTGTTCAAGGATCACGGCATTCAAGGTGATGCGTTTACCTTTCATGTCACCCCGAACCCGCCACGCGACTATTGCACTCAGTATGCGGAAAGCGACTTCGAATTCATTCAGCGCCTGTGCGCCGAGGACGGTATCGCCTGGCATCATCAGCATTCGGCGGACGGGCATTTGCTGGTGTTCACCGATGACCAGGTATTTCTCCCCACGTTGGGTGCGACGCCGTATCAGCAGGACACCGGCATGATCGCCGAGCACCCGGTGGTCAGCCGGTTCAGTGTGCGTAACAGCACTCGCACCAGCACCGTCACCCGCCGCGACTACGACCTGAAACGCCCAGGTTTGTTGCTTGAAAGCCGCTTCACCGCCGAATTCACTCCAGCCCTGGAGGACTACCGTTATCCGTTGCTGATCGAGAACGAAAAGCGCGGCAAGCAAATTGCCCGTCAGGCGCTGGAGCGGCATCGCAGCGACTATGAACTGGGTGAGGGTGAAAGCGATCAGCAGAACCTGCGCTGTGGGCACCTCTTCGATCTGACTGAACACCCGCGCAAACAGTGCAACGACTTGTGGCTGTTGCTCAGCGTTCAGCACGACGGGCGACAACCACAAGTGCTCGAAGAATCGATCACCAGTGAAATCAAAGCCGCCGACGGGTTCACCCAAGGCTATCGAAATACCTTCAGCGTGATCCCCGCAGAAGTTGTTTTCCGCCCGCCGTTGCCAGCGCGTCGACCACCACTGGTGGCTCAGACCGCACGAGTTACCGGGCCGGCGCACGAAGAGATCTACTGCGATGAATTCGGGCGCGTGAAGATTGAACTGCCGTGGGATCGCGCCGAACTGAACAGTGAGCGCAGCAGTTGTTGGGTACGTGTGGCGACGGGGTGGGCCGGGGATCATTTCGGCGCCGTGACCCTTCCACGCATCGGCATGGAAGTCGTGGTGACCTTTCTCGAGGGCGACCCTGACAAACCGCTGATTACCGGCTGCGTGGCAAACAAATCCACTTTGCCGCCCTACTCCTTGCCCGATCACAAAACCAGAACCGTACTGCGCAGCCACAGCTCGCCGCATACCGGTGGCTACAACGAACTGTCGATAGAAGATCGCGCCGGGCAGGAGTTGATCTACCTGCGTGCACAACGCGACTTGGCGCAGAAAATCGGTAACAGCATTCAGTTGGAAGTGGGCAACGAGCGCCGTGAAACCATCAACGGCAACAGCCACACCAGCGTTGGAAAATCCCTCGACATCGAAGCCGGCCAGCAAGTGCATCTCAAGGCCGGGGCCAGTGTAGTGCTGGATGCCGGCGCCAGCATCACGCTGAAAGCGGGCGGCCATCACATCGTGATCGATACCGACGGTATTTTCACCAGCACCGAAATCGAGACGGGGCGCAAGCCACCGGACAGTGCAGGCACCCATCTGCTGGTGCCTGGGCTGGATGGCATGTTGCCCGTTGCGTCAGCGCCAGCAGCACAGGCACGTGTAGAAGAAGAGGAAGAAGAAGTCGATCTGGAGGACGAAACGCCTGGGGGTATTACTTTGCGTATCGGCGTGTTTTTTGATGGGACGGGTAACAACAAAGCCAACAGCGAGACAGTCGCCGCTTGCTATGCGCCGGATGCCAATCTGGCAGAAGCGGCTGAAGAGATTCAGAAACACTGTGCCACTTATGGTTATGACGGGGACGGGAATTCGCCGGATAACAGTTATGGGAATGATGTGAGCAACATTGCTCGGCTCTACGATCTGTATACCGATCAAACGGACGAGACGTTGTTGCTTACAGTGACACAAGCCTCAATTGCCATTTATGTCGAAGGTATTGGAACCACAGGTGGCGGGGACGACTCCCTCTATTCGCAAATGACTGGAAGAGGAGAAACAGGCGTAGTGGCACGCGTCGAGCAGGTGCCGTCACTTATCGGAGAACAAATACGCCAGCTAAAAGAACGTAACCAACAATTGAAAATTGAACGAATCGAATTCGATATCTTTGGGTTCAGTCGAGGAGCTGCAGCCGCAAGGCACTTTGCCAACGAAGTACTCAAAGGTAGTGAAGGCTTTCTTGCAAAATCGTTTCCGAACGGATTCGAAGGCTTGGCAGAGAGTTTCAGCTGGCGACCGAAAATCGACACGGTGATCAACTTTATTGGCCTATTTGACACCGTGGCAGCAGTAGCCAATCCGTGGCTGCTCGACTTTAGCGGTGCCAACGGCAGAAACCCCGGCGTCAATTTGAAGCTCCCGGATGATTGTGCCAACAAGGTGGTACATCTGGTTGCACGTGACGAGTTCCGTGAAAACTTCGCGCTTAACAGCCTGGGTGATATTGATCTGGTTTTACCCGGCGCTCATTCGGATCTGGGTGGCGGCTACTTACCCAGAGCCAAGGAAAAACTACTGCTGAGCAACCCGATCACCAGCACCATTAGCCGAAGCAAGGACGCGACTAGCAGCGCCGCCTACGTTGCTGCCGAAAAAGAGGCATTTTCCTGGTATACAAAAGGCGTAATCGAAGATGACGCACCGGGCAGCCAACTGCGGGTGGCATGCTGGGAAAGATCGGTGACTCAATCGACAGAAAAGGGTGGACCCAGACAGGATTCTCAGAAGCGGGTTTATGCGGCGGCCAGTATTGAACGGCCCGTAAATGGTGAGCTATCGCTGGTATATCTGCGCATCATGCGTGAGCTTTCTGTCAGAGCAGGTGTGCCGTTCAAAATCGTCCCTGACACGCCGGGTCTAAAACTGACGGACGAGTTGATCCCTATACACAAAAAACTACAGGCTTACGCATTGGGTGAGTCATCCGTTGAAGGATTGACCATCAAGGAGCGGGCGTTGTTGCGCAGTCGCTATATACATCTTTCCGCTCACTGGAATGCGGCCAAAAACCTGAATAGCAGCGACATAGGCTTTGTTTTTATCAATCGACCGACTAAAAACAAACAACGGGTGGTACACCCCCATGAATGACTTCAATCAAACTTTCAAGAAAGGTATGTGCCTCCTTTTAGGCCTACTACTGGTGGGCTGCATACAAGACGACTCCCAAGCTGCAGAGAAACTGCCTTGGTTCCTTGGCTTTTCAGCACCGGCTTACATGGAGGTATGGATTGAAACGGCAGATGTAGTGGATATCAGAGAGCGAGTGTTTAAGCGCGCGGGTAGCGGCATCGCCTCTGTTCCAAGACCTCCCCATAACCTGGGAATAGCTAAAGGCTGGGTGAGCAACAATGGTGCGGGCAAAGGCAAATATGTCACTGGTGCCGACTTACCACGCCTGATCTACGTCCGCTGGCAATCCCTGGCCGAACCCCAAACCTACGAGGCTTACATCGTCATTCCAGAATCCGCCCGGGAAATCATGCGCAAACCCGAAAAAGCTTTCTGCAACTTTGGCGCGAAATGGATTACCGAATCCCGCGACAACATGGGAATTGGTCTGGCGCCAGGCGGAATAGTGAAGGTATGGCTCGGGGGAGCCTGCTTGGAGGCAATTGAGGTTGTTCGAGTCCTAGGGACTGTTAATAAACTGGGTCCCTACCAAGGAAAAAATGAAGGCCGGTATGCTTTGCCTCTTGAGCCAGAGTCCAAAGCCTACATCGAAAAATTCGGAATTCCCTATGGCTCTTGGTAACCACATTCCGACCATTACACCGCAGAGCCTAAGTCCTCGCATTAAAAAATATGCAGCCCTGTTCTTCGGTCTGCTGCTGACCGTAAGCACCCAAAGTCATGCTCAACCTACGGACAAACTGCCATGGTTTCTTGGCTTTGGTGCCCCGGACTACATGGAGGTCTGGATTGAAACCGCCGACGTCGTAGATGTTCGAGAACGGGTGTTCCGGCGTGTTGGGGCCGGAATTGCTTCGGTAAGAGCTCCCGCTGATTACAAAGGCAAGCCCGCAGGTTGGCCCGAAAACCCCGGAAGTGGCGCGGGTCGTGATGTCACCGGCGCCGACCTGCCTCGCTTGATCTACGTACGCTGGCAGTCTCTAGCGGAGCCTCAAACCTATGAGGCCTATGTCATCATTCCCGAAACTGCCCGGGAAATCATGCGCAAACCCGAGCAAGCATTCTGCAGACTTGATGGTAAATGGATCACTGACTACCGCGACGACATCGGAATTGGCTTGGCTCCCGGCGGCATTGTGAAGGTCTGGCTTGGAGGGACTTGCCTCAAGTCTGTCGAGATAGCTCGGGTCGAAGGAAGTGTATTGAAGGAAGGTCCGTATCAAGGAAAAAATGAGGGGCACTATGCCTTGCCTCTATCACTTGAATCCAAAGCCTACATCGAAAAATACGGCATCCCCTACGGGAGCTGGTAAGGAGCATTACCTCATGGAATTGAAACCCCTGTTTTTTGCAGCACTGATGTGGCTTCCCGTCACACACGCCTCAGCGGACACCCCGCCAATGGACGGCCATTATTATCTCTACGGAGCAATGGAGATGGGCGCCGAGTTGCTACTGCGCAAGGACGGCACCTTTGACGCGGGCGTGGCGTACGGCAGTGCCGACGGTTTCGCCAAAGGCACTTGGACGGTGCAGGACAACACGTTGACGCTGAACAGCGAAACCAAAGCGACCTCCAACAGCGATTTGTCCGCCCTGTTCCAGGATCTGCAATTGGTGATTGAGCCAAACTGCCTGGCTGTGGATTTTGGCAACGGCAAAGCCTGCTTTCGACGCAACTGAGCGCATCCATCAAGCCATAAAAAATGGGCACCCGACCGCAATCGGTGTGCCCATTTTTTATTGCGGTTCTCCTCGCGATTCGAGGAGTTCGCCGCAATTAAGGATTAACGCTGTCTTTCAACGATTTGCCTGGCTTGAACGCAACGGTGTTGCTGGCCTTGATTTTCACCGGCTCGCCGGTTTGCGGGTTTTTGCCGGTGCGGGCGCCGCGGTGGCGTTGCAGGAAGGTGCCGAAGCCCACCAGCGTGACGCTGTCCTTGCGGTGCAGAGCGCCGGTGATTTCTTCGAGAACGGCGTTGAGAAG
>NZ_JBIUXX010000074.1:0-16450 GCF_044744235.1 Pseudomonas sp. NPDC087346 | reverse complement strand
TTTACAGCCATTGCAGCGGCGAGTTCTGGTTTACGCATTAGTGAAGCCCCTTTGACGGTTTTTTGTTGTTATGTCCGTGCTGTTCTCGTTGGAACAGCGCCCAAGGCGCCGCAGGCTCTACTCTGCGGCAGACGGGAGTGAGAATGGCACGCGGATACCGGCTGCGCCAGTCTCCCCGCGACCTTTGTAGGGGCAAAAGCGGGGTGATTCCGACAGAACGACCGGTATTTACGCCAGCAGGGCTGGAAGCTGTTTGTTCAGCGCGAGTTTTTCCATCACCGCCGCGCCAGTCAGCGCGTAACCGAGCAGCTGACCGTCTGCGCCGTGGCACAGGGCCTTGATGTCGGCATCCTGGCCTTCGACAGTCCAGACACCTTCGACGCCCCGTGGCGGCGGCGAAACCACCAGCGGGCAGACCGGGGTTTTCACGGTGATCGGCATCGGGCCGTAGCTCACGGCGACGGGGTTACCGGCGAGGGTTTGTGCCAGCGCTCTCGCACAGCTCATGAGGGGCATCACGTACAACAGATTCAGCCCGTCGACCTCGGCGCAATCGCCCAAGGCATAGATATTGGCGTGTGAGGTTTTCAGATGCCGGTCGACCACGACGCCGCGGTTGACCTGTACACCGGCAGCCGCCGCCAGATCGATCCGAGGGCGCAGGCCGATCGCCGACACCACCACGTCGCAAGCGATGACCTGACCGTCGGACAGATGCGCTTCGAGGCCATCGGCAACCTTTTGCAGACGGGTCAGCACCGGGCCGAGATGGAAACGTGCGCCAAGGCTTTCCAGCCCGGCCTGCACCGCTGCGGCTGCCGCCGGGTGCAGCAAGGTCGGCATGACTTGTTCACATGGAGCAACCAGTTGCACTTCGTAGCCGCCAAGGATCAAGTCGTTGGCGAATTCACAGCCAATCAGGCCGGCGCCGAGCAGCAATACCCGGCGCTTGCCCGCCGCCGCGGCACGGAAGCGTGCGTAGTCTTCCAGATCGTTGATCGGGAACACCAGATCCGCGCCGTCACCTTCAATCGGCACCCGCACGGTTTCCGCGCCCCAGGCGAGGATCAGGTCACGGTAGGCCACCGCTTCCTCGCCGATCCACAGACGCTTGTGACCGGCGTCGATGCCGCTGATGCGCGTGTGGGTGCGCACTTCGGCTTTCAACTGCTCGGCCATCGCGCCGGGTTCGGCCATGCTCAGGCCGTCGGCGTCCTTGTTCTTGCCGAAACCGGTCGACAGCATCGGCTTGGAGTAAGAGCGCCCGTCATCGGCGGTAATCAGCAACAGCGGGGTCTCGCTATCGAGTTTGCGAAACTCCCGGGCCAGGTTGTAACCCGCCAACCCGGTGCCGATGATTACGACAGGTGCGCTCATGCCTTACTCCTCAGTGTTTACTCAGTTGATTTCGATCATTTCGAAGTCCATCTTGCCGACGCCGCAGTCCGGGCACAGCCAGTCTTCCGGTACGTCCTGCCATGCGGTGCCCGGCGCAATGCCGTCATCCGGCCAACCATCGGCTTCGTTGTAGATCAGGCCGCAGACGATGCATTGCCACTTTTTCATTCAAATACTTCCTCAGGATTCAGGCTTTGACTGGCGCGAACGGTCGATGGGTGTTGCGTTGCCATCCGGCTCAGCGCGTTTTGTACTGATCACGCCGGGCAGATGCAAGCCTGTTCGGCGCAACGGCGACCCGGATCAATCAATATCGCAGCTCGACATGTTAAGCTCGCGGCCTCATTTGCGGCCAATAATGACTCATTGTGCAACACACAAATCCCTGCCCGGCCCCGCTCTGGCTGACTCAGAGCCGATTGTCGCCCCTCCCCGATTCGTTGACCCTGAACTGGTTGTTCGACGAAGGTTCGTTGACCCGTCGACTGACACGGCTGTCCGCTGACGGCTTCAGCGTCACGCCGTTGTTCGAAGGCTGGGACACCCTGCGCGCCGACGAATGTGCGGCGCTGAATCTGGCCGAAGGCAGCGAGGGCTGGGTGCGCGAAGTGTATTTGCGCGGGCACGGCGAGGCTTGGGTGTTTGCCCGCAGTGTGGCATCGCGTAGCGCATTGCAGGGCGACGGCTTGCACATGGATGAACTTGGCAGCCGCTCGCTGGGTGAATTGCTGTTCTGCGATCACGCCTTCCAGCGCCGCGCCATTGAAGTCTGCCACTACCCCGAACAATGGTTGCCCGAAGCATCCCGCGTACCTGAACTGTGGGGCCGTCGCTCGCGTTTCGACCGTGGCGCACTGAGCGTGCTGGTGGCGGAGATTTTCCTGCCGACCCTGTGGAGCGCCGCCCGCGCCCATCCGGAGAATTGCTGATGTATCAGAGCCTGCTCAAGTCCCTGAACCGCTTGAACCCGCGTGCCTGGGATTTCGTCCAGCTGACGCGCATGGACAAGCCGATCGGCATTTACCTGCTGCTGTGGCCGACGCTGTGGGCGCTGTGGATTGCCGGCAAAGGCTCGCCATCGCTGGCCAACATCGTGATTTTCGTGCTCGGCGTGGTGTTGACCCGTGCTGGCGGCTGCGTGATCAACGACTGGGCCGATCGCAAGGTCGACGGCCACGTCAAACGCACTGCGCAACGGCCATTGGCGGCAGGCAGGATCAGCTCGAAAGAAGCTCTGGTGTTTTTTGCGCTGCTGATGGGCGTGAGTTTCCTGCTGGTGCTGTGTACCAATGCCCCGACCATCTGGCTCTCACTCGGCGGGCTGGCGCTGGCGTTCACCTATCCGTTCATGAAGCGCTACACCTATTACCCACAAGTGGTGCTGGGCGCGGCGTTTTCCTGGGGCATGCCGATGGCGTTCACCGCCGAGACCGGCAACCTGCCCGCAGCGGCGTGGTTACTGTGGATCGCCAATCTGCTGTGGACGGTGGGATACGACACCTACTACGCGATGACCGACCGCGACGACGATTTGAAGATCGGGGTGAAATCCACGGCGATTCTGTTCGGCGATGCCGACCGGGTGATCATCCTGACCTTGCAGACGCTGGCGCTGGGTTGCCTGTTGCTGGCCGGCTCGAAGTTCGAGCTCGGCGGCTGGTTTCATCTCGGGCTGCTGGCGGCGGCGGGCTGTTTTGTCTGGGAATTCTGGTACACCCGTGGCAAGGACCGGATGCGCTGCTTCCAGGCGTTTTTGCACAACCACTGGGCGGGATTGGCGATTTTCGTCGGGATCGTGCTGGATTACGCGCTGCGCTGAGGATTCAAACCTGTGGGAGCGAGCTTGCTCGCGAAGGCGTCGTGTCAGCCAGCAAACTGGTTACTGACACACCGCTTTCGCGAGCAAGCTCGCTCCCACAGGGGATTTGCGTTTACTTGTGCTCGTGCACTACGTGCCACACATCCTTCATGCCATCACCTTTCATTTCTCCAGGTTTTTCGTCCTTCATGAAGGTGTAAAGCGGCTTGCCGTCATAGGCATATTGCATCATGCCGTCATCGCGTTTGATGACCGTCCACTTGCCTTCAGCCTTGGCACCCGCCGGCGCCATCATCGGCGGCCAGTTCTTCGCGCAATCGCCGCTGCACATCGACTTGCCGCCAGCGTCCTTGTCGAACGTATAAACGGTCATGCCTTTATGATCGACCATCATGCCGTCCTTCATCATGGCCGGCTCGGCGGCCATGGCAAATCCAGGCAAAGTCAGGGCAGCAGCCATCAGCAGGGCTTTGAAAGAAGCAGTCATTTGAGTCATGGAAACCTTCTCTTGTGGTTGTCAGGATTCGGACTTAGAGCTTAGTTGAGGATTTGCACAATCGCCGGACGCTGAAATACTGTCACACGACTGCAATAATTCCGTTATCTAATGCGGCGCAAGACAGTTAAATGACAAGAGGATTAAGGCATGGTTGGCAGGAGCATTCTGATCGTCGACGACGAAGCGCCCATTCGCGAAATGATCGCCGATGCGTTGGAAATGGCCGGCTATGACTGCCTCGAGGCGGAGAACTCGCAGCAGGCGCACGCCATCATCGTCGACCGCAAGCCGGACTTGATCCTGCTCGACTGGATGCTGCCCGGCACCTCCGGCATCGAGCTGGCCCGTCGTCTGAAGCGTGATGAGCTGACCGGGGACATCCCGATCATCATGCTTACTGCCAAGGGCGAAGAGGACAACAAGATCCAGGGTCTTGAAGTCGGTGCCGACGATTACATCACCAAACCGTTTTCCCCTCGCGAACTGGTGGCACGCCTCAAGGCTGTGCTACGTCGTGCCGGTCCGACCGATGGCGAAGCGCCGATTGAAGTCGGCGGCCTGCTGCTCGACCCGATCAGCCACCGCGTGACCATCGATGGCAAACCGGCCGAAATGGGCCCGACCGAATACCGACTGCTGCAATTCTTCATGACCCACCAGGAACGCGCCTACACCCGTGGCCAGTTGCTGGATCAGGTCTGGGGCGGCAACGTCTATGTGGAAGAACGCACCGTCGACGTGCATATCCGGCGCCTGCGCAAGGCCCTCGGCGATGCCTACGAAAATCTGGTACAAACCGTGCGCGGCACTGGCTACCGGTTTTCCACCAAGGCCTGATCCGACCGCCAGCCCCGCAGACAAGGACCGTATTTTCCGTGAATCAAAACTGGCATGGCACCCTGATTCGCCACATGCTGTTGCTGGTCACCGCGTGTCTGGTGATCGGCCTGATCACCGGCTATTACGGCTGGAGCCTGGCGGCGGGCCTGGGGATTTATCTGGGCTGGACGCTCAAGCAATTGCTGCGTCTGCACGAATGGCTGCGCCTGCACCAACCCGATGAAGCACCGCCCGACGGCTATGGCCTGTGGGGCGAAGTGTTCGACAGCATCTATCACCTGCAACGCCGCGACCAACGGGTGCGCGGGCGCCTGCAAGCGGTGATCGACCGGGTTCAAGAGTCCACCGCCGCGCTGAAAGACGCGGTGATCATGCTCGACAGCGACGGCAACCTCGAATGGTGGAACCGCGCCGCTGAAACCCTGCTCGGCCTCAAAACCCCGCAGGACAGCGGTCAACCGGTTACCAACCTGGTGCGCCATCCGCGCTTCAAGGAATATTTCGAGCAGGAAAGCTACGCCGAACCGCTGGAAATCCCCTCGCCGACCAATGATCGCGTACGCATTCAGTTGTACCTGACCCGCTACGGCAACAACGAACACCTGATGCTGGTGCGCGACGTCACGCGTATTCATCAGCTGGAGCAGATGCGCAAAGACTTCATCGCCAACGTCTCCCACGAGTTGCGCACACCGCTGACGGTGATATGCGGGTATCTGGAAACCCTGCTCGACAACGTCGAAGAGGTGAATCCGCGCTGGAGCCGTGCCTTGCAGCAGATGCAGCAACAGGGCGGACGCATGCAGACCCTGCTCAATGACCTGTTGCTGCTGGCGAAACTGGAAGCCACCGATTATCCGTCGGACAACCAGCCGATTCAGATCGATTCACTGCTGCAATCGATCAAAAGCGACGCGCAGCAATTGTCCGCCTCAAAAAATCAGCACATCACGCTAGAAGCCGACGCCAGCCTGCTACTCAAGGGCAGCGAGGCGGAATTGCGCAGTGCGTTTTCCAATCTGGTGTTCAACGCGGTGAAATACACCCCGGCCGAAGGCAACATCCGCATTCGCTGGTGGGGCGACGAGCAAGGCGCGCACCTGAGCGTGCAGGATTCGGGGATCGGCATCGACAGCAAACACCTGCCGCGCCTGACCGAACGCTTCTACCGCGTCGACTCCAGCCGCAATTCCAACACCGGCGGCACCGGGCTTGGTCTGGCCATCGTCAAACACGTTTTATTGCGCCACCGCGCACGCATGGAGATCAGCAGCGTACCCGGTCACGGCAGCACGTTCACCTGCCATTTCGCCCCGGCGCAGGTGGCCCGGGCTCAGGTAATCCGCGCCGCTGAGTAATCCGCCACTAGGCAATCGCCATGTCAGCCGCTACATTGGCTGACTTGTGCCTGCCTTTCAGGCAATGATTTTTCTCTCTTTTGAATTACACGGAACCCGCAAAACTCCATCATGGACCCTTCCCCTGGCTTGTCCCTCGCTACAATTTTCGCCGATTTCGGCATGATTCTTTTCGCTCTGATCCTGGTTTTGCTCAACGGATTCTTCGTTGCGGCGGAATTCGCCATGGTCAAACTGCGCTCGACCCGGGTCGAGGCCATCGCTGACAAAAACGGCTGGCGCGGGCACATCCTGCGCACCGTACACAGTCAGCTCGATGCGTATCTCTCGGCGTGCCAGCTCGGCATCACCCTCGCCTCCCTCGGCCTCGGCTGGGTTGGTGAGCCGGCGTTTGCGCACATTCTCGAGCCACTGCTGGAAACCGTCGGCGTGCAATCGCCGGAAGTGATCAAAGGCGTGTCGTTCTTCGCCGCGTTCTTCGTCATTTCCTATCTGCACATCGTGGTCGGTGAGCTGGCGCCCAAATCCTGGGCAATCCGTAAACCCGAGCTGTTGTCGCTGTGGACGGCGGTGCCGCTGTACCTGTTCTACTGGGCGATGTACCCGGCGATCTACCTGCTCAACGCCAGCGCCAACGCGATTCTGCGTATCGCCGGTCAAGGCGAGCCCGGCCCGCACCATGAACACCACTACAGTCGCGAAGAGCTGAAACTGATTCTGCACTCGAGCCGTGGCCAGGACCCGAGCGACCAAGGCATGCGTGTTTTGGCCTCGGCGGTGGAAATGGGCGAACTGGAAGTGGTCGACTGGGCCAACTCCCGCGAAGACCTGATCACGCTGGAGTTCAACGCTCCGCTCAAGGAAATCCTGGCGATGTTCCGTCGCCACAAGTTCAGCCGTTATCCGGTGTACGACAGCGAGCGCCAAGAGTTCGTCGGCCTGCTGCACATCAAGGATCTGCTGCTGGAACTGGCGGCGCTGGATCACATTCCCGAGTCATTCAACCTCGCCGAACTGACCCGCCCGCTGGAGCGCGTTTCACGGCACATGCCGCTGTCGCAACTGCTGGAACAGTTCCGCAAGGGCGGCTCGCACTTCGCCGTAGTCGAAGAAGCCGACGGCAACATCATCGGCTACCTGACCATGGAAGACGTGCTGGAAGTGCTGGTCGGCGACATCCAGGACGAACACCGCAAGGCCGAACGCGGCATCCTCGCCTATCAGCCGGGCAAGTTGCTGGTACGTGGTGATACGCCGTTGTTCAAGGTTGAACGTCTGCTGGGCATCGATCTGGACCACATCGAAGCCGAAACCCTCGCCGGGCTGATCTACGAAACCCTGAAACGGGTTCCGGAAGAGGAAGAAGTGCTGGAAGTCGAAGGTCTGCGGATCATCATCAAGAAGATGAAAGGGCCGAAGATCGTTCTGGCCAAGGTGTTGATGCTGGATTGACGCAAGTGGGCAAAGCTCCCTCGCCACAATGACTCCCAACATCCCTTCCTACTGCTTGCCCAACGCAAAGTTGGGCAGCGCACCCAGCGGCTGGTTGAACTGATACGGAATCGACACCAGCCCCAACCCGGTATTGCGCTGCACTACAAAGTGCAGGTGCGGGCCGCTGCTGTTGCCGGTATTGCCCGACAACGCCAACGGACTGCCCACCACCACCCGCTGCCCTTCGCGCACGCTCACCGAACCTTGCTTGAGGTGCAGATACACGCCCATCGTGCCGTCGTCGTGCAGCACCCGGACGAAATTGCCCGAAGGATCGGTGCCGCGCCCGGTCTGTGAGTTCTCGGTTTTCACCACGATGCCTGCCCGCGCCGCAATGATCGGCGTGCCGACCGGCATGGCGATGTCCATCGCGTATTTGTTCTTCGGCCCGAAGTGGCTGTACTGACCATTGGCGCCCTGACTCAGGCGAAACGGCCCGCCACGCCACGGCAATGGATAGCGATAGCCCTGAGCCGCTCCCGTAGGGTCGCCCAGGGAATATTGGAACTGCGGCGAATACACCAGCGGTTGTCCGCTGTTAATCGCCGTGAGCAGCGCCAGACGTGTATTGCTGCGTGCCGGCAGTACCTTGCGGATGGTTTGACCCGGCACGCCGCGCACATTGCTCAGCCCGGTAAAAGCCAGTGCAATCTCGACCGGCGCATACAGATCGTTGCGCACGAAAACCACATCGGCGCCCTTCTGCTTCTTGATGTCGAGATACACCTGACGCTCCAGGCGTTCGACCATGCGGTCCTGAAACTGGAACACCTGCGAGCCTTTGCTTGGCCGGTCACTGTAAGAGACCACGCCGTTGGCATCGGTGGATTTGTAAATGGTCATGGCCACAGCCGAGGTGGAGGCCATGAAGAGACCACAGAAAAACAGCAGGCGCGCGAGCATGGGCAAGAGTCTGTCGAAGTAAGGCCTGGGAAAGAGCCTAGCAGCTGAGACAGACCAGGCTAGTCGACAGATGTTTCAAATTGACCAGAGCGGGAGATGGCTGATGCTTTTGATGACCCCATCGCCAGCAGGCTGGCTCCCACAGGTTCAGCGTGATCCCTGTGGGAGCCAGCCTGCTGGCGATAGCGGACTTTCACGCGACGAAGATTACGCGCCCGGAACGAAGTGCTTCTGCGCCGTCCCACGAGCGATCAGACGCGAGATGTAGTCGAGCTTCTGCGCGTCCTGATCGACGAAACGGAAAGTCAGTTGCAGCCATTCGCTGTCAGGTTTCTGCTCAAAGGCAACGATCGCGTGCAGGTAGCCATTGAGGCGGGCGATTTCGGCATTGTCGCCCTGCTCGAGATCGAGCACGGCGCTGTCGAGAATCTGCGGCAGGGTGTCAGTGCGTTTCACTACCAACAGCGCTTCCTTGATGCTCAGCGCCTTGATCACGCATTGCTGGTTGCCACTCGGCAGGCGCAATTGGCCCTGACCGCGACCGCTGGCAGGCGCTGCCGCAGAGGCTGGTGCCTTGACCGGCGGACTGTTGAGCAGACCACGGGATGGCGCGGCAGCCGGGGCGGGAGCAACGACGGCAGGTTTGGCAAACGGATTGACCGCAGCGGCGGCCGGCGCCGAACCAATCACCGCAGCCTTGCCGCCGGTCAATGCGCTCAGGGAATCGTTACCGAACGCCGAGTTCATCTTGGTCGGTGCGCTGTTCATCAGGGTATCGAGCTTGCCGACCTTGTTCAGCGCCTGCTTGACCTTGGTCAGCAGTTGTTCGTTGGTGAACGGCTTGCTGACGTAGCCGGAAACGCCGGCCTGAATCGCCTGCACCACGTTCTCCTTATCGCCACGGCTGGTGACCATGACAAACGGCATGGTCTTCAGGTTGTCCTGCTCGCGGCACCAGGTCAGCAGTTCGAGGCCGGACATTTCCGGCATTTCCCAGTCGCACAGGACCAGGTCGAACGCTTCACGGGCCAGCATCGCCTGAGCCTTTTTGCCGTTGATGGCGTCCTCGGTGCGAATCCCCGGGAAGTAATTGCGCAGGCACTTTTTCACCAGGTCACGAATGAACGAAGCGTCGTCCACGACCAACACACTGATCTTGCTCATCCAACACCCCTATTAAAATCCCGGCAAGCATAACGCTGGCTGATGGCACATTGCCAAAACTCTTCAGTCACGCCGGGACTTTTCGTTCGCGGGCGCTGCTTTTTAATTCGAAAGCTATAAACAAAAACGCCCGGCCAAAGGACCGGGCGCTTTACTCAGGCAATCTTACTTATCGTCAGCATCGCCCGGAACATTAGCGGTTTCGCCGCTTGTGCCCTCAACTTCTGCCTTCATGCGCTTGAGGCCCATGTGGCGTACGTCGGTGCCGCGAACCAGATAGATCACCAGCTCCGAGATATTCCGTGCGTGGTCGCCGATCCGCTCCAGCGAGCGCAGTACCCAGATAATGCTCAAGACCCGCGAGATAGAGCGCGGGTCTTCCATCATGTAGGTGGCCAGTTCACGCAGGGCAGTCTTGTACTCGCGGTCGATGACCTTGTCGTACTGGGCGACCGAAAGCGCCAGATCGGCATCGAAGCGGGCAAAGGCGTCGAGCGCATCGCGCACCATGTTGCGCACCTGGTCGCCGATGTGACGCACTTCGACGTAACCACGCGGCGCTTCACCTTCTTCGCACAGCTGAATGGCGCGGCGGGCGATCTTGGTCGCTTCGTCGCCGATGCGCTCCAGGTCGATCACCGACTTGGAGATGCTGATGATCAGACGCAGGTCGGACGCCGCCGGTTGGCGACGGGCGAGAATGCGCAGGCATTCTTCGTCGATGTTGCGTTCCATCTGATTGATCTGGTCATCGATCTCGCGCACTTGCTGGGCCAGACCCGAGTCGGCCTCGATCAGCGCAGTCACGGCGTCGTTGACCTGCTTCTCCACCAGCCCGCCCATGGCCAGCAGATGGCTGCGCACTTCTTCCAGTTCGGCGTTGAACTGCGCGGAAATGTGGTGGGTAAGACCTTCTTTACTAATCATCTTGGCGTCCTTGGAGCGTCCGGTAAGGTGCGGCGGGCCGCAGCATCAATTCAGTGGGCAACAACCATCTGTCAGCCATAACGACCGGTGATGTAGTCTTCGGTCTGCTTCTTCGCCGGATTGGTGAACAGCGTGTCGGTGTCGCCGAACTCCACCAGTTTGCCCATGTACATGAACGCCGTGTAGTCGGACACCCGCGCGGCCTGTTGCATGTTGTGGGTAACGATGACGATGGTGAACTTGGACTTCAGCTCGTAGATCAGCTCTTCGACTTTCAGGGTCGAGATCGGGTCGAGGGCCGAGCACGGTTCGTCGAGCAGCAGCACTTCAGGTTCTACGGCGATGGTACGGGCGATCACCAGACGTTGCTGCTGACCACCGGACAGGCCGAGTGCCGACTCGTGCAGACGGTCTTTGACTTCGTCCCACAGCGCCGCGCCTTTCAATGCCCACTCGACCGCTTCGTCAAGGATGCGCTTCTTGTTGATGCCCTGAATCCGCAAGCCGTAAACCACGTTTTCGTAGATGGTTTTCGGGAACGGGTTGGGCTTCTGGAACACCATGCCGACACGACGACGCAGCTCGGCAACGTCTTCGCCCTTGCGATAGATGTTGTTGCCGTACAGGTTGATTGCGCCTTCGACGCGACAGCCGTCAACCAGATCGTTCATCCGGTTGAAGGTGCGCAGCAGCGTGGACTTGCCGCAGCCGGACGGGCCGATGAAGGCCGTCACGCGCTGTTTCGGGATGTTCATGCTGACATCGAACAGTGCTTGTTTCTCGCCGTAGTACAGGCTCAGGCCCGGCACTTCGATGGCCACGGTTTCCTGTTCGAGATTCAGGCTCTGCTTGTCGCGGCCCAGGGCGGACATGTTGATGCCGTGGGTATGTGTTTCGTGCTGCATGGGAGGCTCCCCTGTGCTAACAAATTCGGTTCGGTTTTCGTGGGAGCCAGCCTGCTGGCGATTCAGGCGCTGCGGTTTGTCTATAAACCGCGGTGCTGCCATCGCCAGCAGGCTGGCTCCCACATAGAAATCAGTGCTGCAAATCAGCTATCCAGTGCTTTGTACTTTTCGCGCAGGTGGTTCCGGATATACACCGCCGACAGGTTCAACGTGGCGATCACCAGCACCAGCAGCAGCGCCGTGGCGTACACCAGCGGGCGGGCCGCTTCGACGTTCGGGCTCTGGAAGCCGACGTCATAGATGTGGAAGCCCAGGTGCATGATCTTCTGATCCAGGTGCAGATACGGGTAGTTGCCATCCACCGGCAGCGACGGCGCCAGTTTCACCACACCCACCAGCATCAGCGGCGCCACTTCACCGGCGGCGCGAGCCACGGCGAGGATCATGCCGGTCATCATCGCCGGGCTGGCCATTGGAATCACAATCTTCCACAGCGTCTCGGCCTTGGTCGCGCCGAGGGCCAACGAACCTTCACGCACGGTACGCGGGATACGCGCCAGACCTTCCTCAGTTGCCACGATCACCACCGGCACCGCCAGCAGCGCCAGGGTCAGCGATGCCCAGAGCAGACCCGGCGTACCGAAGGTCGGTGCCGGCAGCGCTTCCGGGAAGAACAAGCGGTCGACCGAACCACCGAGTACGTAAACAAAGAAACCCAGACCGAACACGCCGTAAACGATGGCCGGCACGCCGGCGAGGTTGTTCACTGCAATCCGGATGATCCGGGTCAGGGTGTTCTGCTTGGCGTATTCACGCAGGTACACCGCTGCGAGTACGCCGAATGGGGTGACGATCATCGCCATGATCAAGGTCATCATCACGGTGCCGAAGATCGCCGGGAAAATCCCGCCTTCGGTGTTGGCTTCACGCGGGTCGTCCGAGAGGAATTCCCAGATCTTGCCGAAGTAGAAACCGACTTTGGTGAAGGTGCTCATGGCGTTCGGCTGATAGGCGTGAACCACTTTGCCCAGACCGATTTCCAGCTCTTTGCCGTTGGCATCGCGAGCCGTCAGGCTGTCGCGGTTGAACTGCGCATGCAGATCCGACAGACGCGCTTCGATGTCCTGATAACGGGCGTTGAGTTCGGCGCGCTCGGATTCCATGTCCGCTTGCGCGGTGGCGTCGAGCTTGCCTTCCAGTTCCAGTTTACGACCGTGCAGACGGATGCGTTCCAGACCCGAGTTGATCGCGCCAATGTCAGTTTTTTCCAGCGACTTGAGTTGCGCCGCCAGACCGTTCACGCGGTTGATCCGCGCTTGCAGCTCAGGCCACGCCGCTTCGCCCTCGGCGATGACTTTGCCGTCCTGTTTGACGTTGACCAGATAGCCGTAGAAGTTGCCCCACTCACGACGCTCGATCGCCATCAGCTCTGGCGGCGTGGTCTGGTTGGTGAGCCACTCGCCGACGATCCAGGTGAAGTCGTTGCCGTTCAAGTCACGGTTGCCGACCTTGATCAGCTCGCGGGTCATGAACTCCGGGCCTTGGTCCGGCACCGGCAAACCAGCGCTCTTCAGACGTGCACGCGGCACTTCTTCTTTCTGTACCACTTCACCGATGACCAAGTGATTGGCCTGGCCCGGTACGTCGTAGTTGGCGTGGATCAGGTCCGCCGGCCAGAAGTGACCCAGACCGCGCACGGCAATCACCGCCAACAGGCCAATGGTCATGATGACCGCGATGGACACCGCGCCACCGCTGATCCAGACGCCCGGGGCGCCGCTCTTGAACCATCCTTTCAGGGAGTTCTGTTTCACAGACTTCTACCTTTGCTTAAAGCGACGAGTATTTCTTGCGCAGACGCTGACGAATCAGTTCTGCCAGGGTGTTCATGACGAAGGTGAACAACAGCAGCACCAGCGCCGAGAGGAACAGCACGCGATAGTGGCTGCCGCCGACTTCCGACTCGGGCATTTCCACCGCGACGTTGGCGGCCAGGGTGCGCAGGCCTTCGAACAGGTTCATTTCCATGACCGGCGTGTTGCCGGTGGCCATCAGCACGATCATCGTTTCGCCGACCGCACGGCCCATACCGATCATCAGCGCCGAGAAGATCCCCGGGCTGGCGGTGAGGATCACCACGCGAGTCATGGTCTGCCACGGTGTGGCACCGAGAGCCAGCGAGCCCAGGGTCAGGCCGCGAGGCACGCTGAACACGGCGTCTTCGGCAATCGAGTAGATGTTCGGGATCACCGCGAAGCCCATGGCCAGACCAACCACCAGAGCGTTGCGCTGGTCGTAGGTGATGCCCAGGTCGTGGGAAATCCACATGCGCATGTCGCCGCCGAAGAACCAGTTCTCCATGAACGGACTCATGTACAGCGACAGCCAGCCCACAAACAGGATCACTGGAATCAGCAGCGCACTTTCCCAACCGTCCGGCACTTTCAGGCGGATCGATTCAGGCAGGCGACTGAAGGTGAAGCCGGCGACCAGAATGCCGATCGGCAACAACATCAACAGACTGAAGATGCCCGGCAAATGCCCTTCGACATACGGCGCGAGGAACAAACCGGCGAAGAAACCGAGGATCACCGTCGGCATCGCTTCCATCAGCTCGATGACCGGTTTGACCTTGCGGCGCATGCCCGGCGCCATGAAGTACGCGGTGTAGATCGCAGCGGCAACCGCCAGAGGCGCGGCCAGCAGCATCGCGTAGAACGCGGCTTTCAGGGTGCCGAAAGTCAGTGGCGACAGGCTCAGCTTCGGTTCGAAATCGGTGTTGGCGGCGGTCGATTGCCAGACGTATTTAGGCTCGTCGTAGTTCTCGTACCAGACCTTGCTCCACAGCGCGCTCCACGAAACTTCCGGATGCGGGTTGTCCAGCAGCAACGGTTGCAGCTTGCCGCCCTGCTCGACGATCACGCGGTTGGCGCGTGGCGACAGACCGAACACGCCTTGGCCGTCGACTACTTGATCGACCAGCAAAGTGCGGTGCGCGGTGCTGTGGAACACGCCGAGCTTGCCGGCAGCATCGAGGGCGAGGAAACCCTTGCGGCGCTCCTCAGCGGTGATTTCAACAATCGGCGCGGTGCCCATCTGGAAAGTGCGGATCTGCTTCAGGCGTTGTTCGCCATCCGGATCACGCGCCATGAACCACTGGGCCAGGCCGCCCTTGGAGTCGCCGAAAATCAGCGAGATGCCGCCCACCAGTTGCGTACTGGCAGTGATCTCGGAGTCGGCGTTTTCCAGCAGTTTGTAGCGACCGTTGAGGCTCTTGTCGCGCAGGCTGAACACGTCGGCCTGGGCACGCCCGTTGACCACGTACAGCCACTGCTGACGCGGGTCGACGAAGATGTTCTTCACCGGCTCGGTCATCTGCGGCAGCTCGATACGCTTCTGCTCGTTGGTGACTTCGCCGGTCATCATGTTTTCTTCGCTGGTCAGCGACAGCACATGCAGTTGCGAGTCGGTGGAACCGGACAGCACCAACGTGGTATCGGTAGCGTTGAGGCTGACGTGCTCCAGCGCACCACCGTTTTCGTTCAGCGCGATTGGCGCCTCGCCATACGGGTATTCGATGGCCGGAGAAATGGTTTTCTTGCCATCGGGGTAGCTGACTTTATAGGTGTGACGGAACACCAGCGCCTGACCGTTGGACAGACCCACTGCCACCAGCGGATGACCTGGCTGGTCTTCGCCGATGGACGTTACGGTGGTGCCCGCCGGGATCGGCAGATCGACGCGCTTCAGTTCAGCGCCACTGTCGATATCAAAAAACAGCGCCTGCCCCTTGTCGGAAACGCGCATCGCCACCTGATTCTGCTCTTCCAGCGAAATCATCAGCGGCTTGCCGGCGTCCTGCATCCAGGCCGGGGTGATTGCATCTTGCGCGGTCAGGTCAGCACCTTTGAACAGCGGCGCGACCACGTAGGCAAGGAAGAAGAAGATCAGGGTGATGGCTGCCAGCACCGCCAGGCCGCCAACGAGGACGTACCAGCGGGTGAAGCGATCCTTGAGCGCGCGGATGCGGCGCTTGCGTTGCAGCTCAGGCGTATTGAAATCAATGCGCTTGGGAGGGGAAGTCGTAGTCATTGGGGAATTGGCCAGATCATTCATGCGCTCACCCTAGCGATCCTGTATGACAGAAAGATGACAATGCAGTGACGCACCAAATCCGCCGCCAGCGTTAACTGGCAGAGGATCGAAAAATTCGAGGGGTTGTAGGAGCTGTCGAGGGAACCTCGGCTGCGATCTTTTGATCCTGCCGTGAACAAAGCCAGATCAAAAGATCGCAGCCTCGTTTCACTCGACAGCTCCTACAGAGTCCGGTGGGGTTCACCCCGGACTCAATTTGTTACTTCTTTGCGACTTCAGCGCCGCCTTCTTGCAGACCCAGGTCAGCCAGTGCTTTTGCAGCAACCTTGGCTGGCAACGGGATGTAACCGTCTTTCACTACCACTTCCTGGCCCTGTTTCGACAGAACCAGTTTCACGAACTCGGCTTCCAGCGGGGCCAGAGGCTTGTTCGGAGCTTTGTTCACGTAAACGTAGAGGAAGCGCGACAGTGGGTACTTGCCGTTCAGGGCGTTTTCTTCGCTGTCTTCGATGAACTCGGTGCTGCCTTTCTTCGACAGAGCAACGGTTTTCACGCTAGCGGTCTTGTAGCCGATGCCCGAGTAACCGATGCCGTTCAGCGAGGAGCTGATCGACTGCACAACCGACGCCGAACCTGGTTGTTCGTTGACGTTTGGCTTGTAGTCACCTTTGCACAGGGCTTCTTCTTTGAAGTAGCCGTAGGTGCCGGATACCGAGTTACGGCCGAACAGTTGCACTGGCTTGTTGGCCAGGTCGCCGGTCACGCCCAGGTCACCCCAGGTTTTGACTTCGGCTTTCGCGCCGCACAGACGGGTGGACGAGAAGATCGCGTCAACCTGTTCCATGGTCAGGTGCTGGATCGGGTTGTCCTTGTGAACGAACACCGCCAGGGCGTCCACGGCAACCGGAATAGCGGTTGGCTTGTAGCCGTATTTCTGTTCGAAGGCCGCCAGTTCGGTGTCCTTCATTTTGCGAGACATAGGGCCCAGGTTGGAGGTGCCTTCAGTCAGCGCAGGTGGCGCAGTGGCGGAGCCAGCGGCCTGAATCTG
>NZ_JBIUXX010000073.1:0-24545 GCF_044744235.1 Pseudomonas sp. NPDC087346 | reverse complement strand
CATCGCCGTCGCGTGCGCTCAGCGAGATGCCTTTGAGCACCTCTAGCTGTCCGTAGCGTTTGTGCAAGTTTCGGTTGTCCAGCGCGGGCGTGGCCTCAGCCATGTGCGTTCCTCATATATGTTGCGCTCCTGCTGTTGGCTGGCCTTCCTGGCGAGGCGGCCAAGCTAGCATAGCGTTTCAATGGCAGCCAACAGCGCTGCGGGCGGTTAACGGGTGGCGTGTGGCAGGTTGTCGCATCGGCACAGCAGACTGTCGCCCCATCAACAACCGAACGGGTGTTTGAGTGTGGATTCCCGTGGGTGTTGCGTAAAAAAGGGCGCGATGTTGCCAGCTTTGGCGGGGTGTTGGAAGCGCTAACCGACCCAACGTACCTGAATCGCACTTTTATTGTGCATCCCACACTTTTTCAGTGTGTTTCTGGTGCGCTGATTCGTTTGAAAAGTGAGTCGCAGGGTAACGCTCTGGCGAATAGCCATTAATTCCAAGGACTTGCGATGACTGTCCGGTCGCGCGCAAAGCCGCGGCCCTGAACAAGTTGAAACATTTTGGCGCAATTATTGCGTGCAGAATCTGGAACGCCCTGTTGGTTTCTTTTTACGAGAAGGAAAACCAGACAGGCCGGACGTAATCGCTTTCCTCGCAAAGGTAGTTCCGATGAGCAGTACCCAAAGCTCCAATGGCCTCGAACAGGGGCTCAAACCGCGTCATGTGACCATGCTGTCGATCGCCGGTGTTATCGGCGCAGGTCTGTTCGTTGGCTCCGGCCATGCAATTGCTGCCGCAGGCCCGGCCGTGCTGTTGGCCTACGCCGCCGCCGGTACGCTGGTGGTGCTGGTGATGCGCATGCTCGGTGAGATGGCTGTCGCCTCGCCAGACACCGGTTCGTTCTCGACTTACGCCGACCGTGCCATCGGGCATTGGGCTGGTTTCACCATCGGCTGGTTGTACTGGTGGTTCTGGGTATTGGTGATTCCACTGGAAGCCAACGCCGCCGCGACCATTCTCCATGCGTGGTTCCCGGGTGTGGGCATTTGGGCATTCGCACTGATCATCACCATGTTGCTGACAGTGACCAACTTGTTCAGCGTGAAAAATTACGGTGAATTCGAATTCTGGTTCGCCTTGATCAAAGTGCTGGCGATCATCGGCTTCATCGGGCTCGGTATCGCGGCAATCTTCGGCTTCCTGCCGAACAGTCAAGTCAGCGGTGTTTCGCACCTGTTCGACAGCGGCGGCTTCCTGCCAAACGGCATGGGCGCAGTGTTGGGCGCGATCCTGACCACGATGTTCTCGTTCATGGGTACCGAGATCGTGACCATCGCGGCCGCCGAATCGAAGAACCCGGGCAAGCAAATCTCCAAGGCCACCAACTCGGTGATCTGGCGGATCGGCTTGTTCTACCTCGTATCGATCTTCATCGTTGTGGCGCTGGTGCCATGGAACGATCCTACGCTGGCCAACCTCGGTTCCTACCAGACCGTGCTGGACCGCATGGGCATCCCTAACGCGAAAATGATTGTCGATATCGTGGTTCTGGTCGCCGTGACCAGCTGCCTGAACTCGGCCCTCTACACCTCTTCGCGCATGCTGTTCTCGCTGGGCAAACGCGGCGACGCACCGGCCATGTCGACGCGCACCAACAAAAGCGGCACGCCTTACTGGGCGGTAATGCTGTCCACCGGCGCTGCGTTCCTGTGCACATTCGCCAACTACGTGGCCCCGGCTGCGGTGTTCGAATTCCTGCTGGCCAGCTCCGGCGCCATCGCCCTGCTGGTGTATCTGGTGATCGCCTTCTCGCAACTGCGCATGCGTAAACAACGCATGGCACGCGGCGAGAAAATCGTCTTCAGCATGTGGCTGTTCCCGGGCCTGACCTACGCGGTGATCGCCTTCATCATCGCCGCCCTGACCATCATGCTGTTCCAGGAAGCCCATCGCGTGGAAATCCTCGCGACCGGCCTGCTGAGCCTGCTAGTAGTCGCTGCCGGTTTACTGGTGGCACGCCGCCGCAAGCTGGAAAAACGTGGTGCGGTGGTGCTGAACTGATCCGTAACGCGTAATGTAAAAACGGCCGCTGTCAGTGATGACAAGCGGCCGTTTTTGTTTTTACTAGCGGTGACAGAATAATTGCCTGCTTCAGATCCAGAATCAGCTTTGCTCTCGCAGTAGCATAAAGTCTGAGCTGCATTGTTCTTCGCCGAACCATTCATCCCAAGTTGTTTCCTTGAGAGCGGTAGCAGGACCGCTTTCGAGGATTGAAGCCTGTACTGCGGCTGCCGGCTGTTCCTTGTTATCGCAAGGCTCGATCAGACAAGTTGTCTTCCTCACCTGACCTCCTTTTCTTAGCCATGCGTGAGCGCCAAGCGCAAAAGTTACTCGGCTTTTGGTTCGCTATCTTCTTCCAGCGACTTCCCGTAAGTATCCAGCGCAACCCCGAAGTCGGTGATGAACTGCGGCTCGCTTAGCCAGGCCTGGGCGGCTTCGATATCCATGCCGTCGGCCCACATGCGGTAGTCGATCAGCATGTCGGCGGCCAGGTGGGTGGCGGCCATGCCTTCGTTATCGGCGTTTTCCATGTCCAGCAGTTCAGGATGGTCAACGATGATGAACGCCAGTTCCCGCAGCAGCGTCAGCAGCATTTCGTTGCGGCTGACGGCTTCGGCGTCGCGCATTTTGCTGAACATCGCCAGGGTGTATTCCGGGATCGGCTCGGCCAGGTGGCCGAGGTCGTCGTCCTGATCCAGCGGCTTACGACCGACCATGCGGATTTGTTTGGCTTTGGCCTTGGCGCGTTTGGCGCGTTTCTGTTGCTTGTTCAGGGATGCCATGGGAACTCAGTTCTTCTGTTGGGTTTGTGCGGCGATCGCGTCGGACGCGGCCACATAGTCGGCCTGGAAGGCCGCGGATTCGATCCAGGCGAGTGCGCCGGCTTCGTCGGTTTCTTTCGACCACTGGCGGTACTCGATCAGCGCGGCGAGGATGAAGTCCATTGCGCCTTCTTCGCCTTCCTGCTCGTAGACCAGTTCCAGCAGCGGATCTTCGAGGAATGCCATGCACAGGGCTTGCTGGCTGATCTTCTCGGCGTCGATCATTTTCTTGAACAGTTCGGTCAGGTCCACCGATTCGAAGTCGATGCGATCATCGTTCGGGTCCAGCTCGACCGGGGCCTCGGCACGCTTGGTGCGGTTCTGCTTGGCCTTGGCTTTGGCGCGGGTGGCGCGTTTTTGCTGCTTGTTGGCGGAGGCCATGGTGTTGTTCCGTCGTGCGTGAAATGGGCTCAACTGCGCGGCACTTGCCGCCCGGGTGTGTCGGGGGCCAGTTCGCCGGTTTGCAGCCAGGTCAGAGCGATGGGCCATAGTGTGGCTTGGTATGCGCTACGAAAAAAGGCGAAATGTCCGACTTGTTGTTCGCCGATGTCCTGCGGCTCGATGCGCAGGTGGGTTTTCGCCGCGTTGCTGAAGTAGTCGAGCAGACGTTCGATGGCCGGAATCGTACCGTAAGGGTCATCGCTGATGCTGATCGCCAGGGTCTGTGCGTGGACGTTGGCGAAGGGCAGTCGAGCGTCTCGATTGTGGAGCGAGCGACCGCTTGGGCGCTGCTCGTAGCGTGCCGCAGGCGTGCTCCAGTCACGCACTACGCCGGCTGGCGTATCTTCCAGCCAGCCGAGGCGCTTGCCGGGAAAGTAACCACAGATCAGCGTCACCAGCGGCATCAGCAGATGCCATTTGCCGAACATGCGCCAGCGATGCTCAGGCGCATAGTCACGCCAGTAGGCGAACTGCGCGCCGACCGTCACCAGCCGACGAATGACCTGTCCGGATTCCCCCAGCCCCGCCGCGCAACCGCCAAAACTATGCCCGACTACATCAATCGGCTGACCGGGAAACTCCCGTTGCGCCCGTTTGAGCATCGCTTCGAAATCCCGCACGCCCCAATCCGTCCAGGAGGCGTTCAGCGCCTTCATCGAGCCAGGACGGGATTCACCGATGCCGCGGTAGTCATAAATGATCACGTCAAAGCCGTTGGCGAACAGGTAGGCGGCGAAACGCGAATAATGACGGCAACGCACCGACGTCGCGGCGTTGATGATCACCACTGCACGTTGCGTATCGGGCAGGGCATGACGCCAGGTGAAACCGCCAAGGGCAAAGCCATCGGCTGCGAGTTCCTGGAAGGGTTCGTCCTGCGTTGCTGATGCCGTTGATGGTTTTAGTTGAATGCCTTCCAGTGCGGGCGTGTCCTGAAAACTCATGGCTCTCGACCTTCGCGGTTAGCTGCCAACGATAGTCCCAGCGCCGCTCGGGAACAATGCGCAGTTGTTATTCAGTGGATTGAGTGAGCATGCGTTCTTCGATCAAGGCCTGCTCTCGATTGAGTTCTGCGCGAAGCTCTTCCTCACTCGGCAGGATCGTCTTGTAACTGCTGGCGAACAGTTGCTCATTGCCCTTGAGCATCGAGTAACGGGCAACCGAATCGTTGCTTTCGGCGCACAGAATAATGCCGACCGTTGGCTTGTCGCCCTCACTGCGCTTGAGTTCATCGTACATGCGTACATACATGTCCATTTGCCCGACATCGCGGGCGCTGAGCCGGCCGCGTTTTAGATCAATGATCACGAAGCACTTGAGCAGGTAGTTGTAGAACACCAGATCGATGTACAGATCATCGTCATCGCTACTGATCCGTTGCTGGCGAGCGACAAAGGAAAAGCCTTTGCCGAGTTCAAGGAGAAAACCTTGCAAGTGATCGATCAAGGCTTGCTCAAGTCCACTTTCCTTGACCTTGCCTGCTGAAGGCAGTCCGAGAAATTCGAGCATGACGGGGTCGCGAATGAACTCACGCGGACTGCATTTCATGGCTTCGATGTTGGTCGTTGCTTCCTCGATCACGCCGGCCTTGTCGCGACTCATGAGCAGTCGCTCGTAATAGAGCGTATTGATCTGCCGATCAAGGGCGCGACTTGACCAGTTCAGCGTCGCGGTTTCGTCCATGTACCACTGACGAGCCTTTTCGCTTTGTACCCGTAACAGCCTGCGATAGTGGGTCCAGCTCAATTCGAGACGCAGTGCGTCTCGAATTGGAAATGTCTGAAAAAACAGGCGCATTTTTCGCAAATTGGTCTCATCAAAGCCCTTTCCGAACTGCCCGGTCAGTTCTTTCGCCAGCGTGGCCAGTAATTGTTTGCCATACCCCGCACGCTGGGCTCCCTGCTGTTCGAACTCGACAATATGCCGACCAATCTCCCAGCAAGTCTGGACTTGAATCGTATCGACCGCGCGCAGCACTTGTTGCCGTGCCTGGCGTATGAGCACGCCGAGGTTGCCCAGCAGCGAATCGATTTTCGGGTCTTGTTTATCGACAGAATCTAACTGGCTCATCGGTATTCCATGACAGGGGAAACGGAACACAGAGCATGCCAATAGATCATCGTGCTGGATGTCGGGTGTTACGGGTTATGTAGCAGGAAGACGGGATTGCTTTTGCAGGAAGTTGCCCGTGAATCGAGCGATGAATGCCGAGGTCTGTAGTCCATTTCGTACGCCGTCCAAGTTCCAATCATTCTAAAACCCGAGGCCAAAGCAAAAATCCAAAGAGAGTAACGATTGGGTTTTGCCAAACCCGGGAGTCGCCATCATGAAAACCACCCATTCACTCATGCTGTCTGTAACCGCCGTGTGTCTGCTGATGTGCCCTGTGATGTTGCAGGCCGCCAGCCTTGAACCGATTGACAGCGCCGGCGTGCAGGTCCAGCAGCAACAGCAAAACGGCATCAACTATCTGTCCGGCGGAATCGGCCTGGATGAGTCGAAAGCCATTCAGCAAACCACCGGTTACAACCTGCACATGACCTTCTCTGTCGGTACGGGCAACGAATACATCCCCGACGTCGATGTGGTCATCAGCAAAGCTCCGGGCCAGACCGTGTTTAATCTGAGTCAGTCCGGCCCGCTGGTTTACGTGCAATTGCCGCCCGGCAAGTACACCGTAACCGCCACCCGCGATGGCGTGACACGCCACGATACCGCCGACATCGGCAGCGGTGCCGCACGCAATCTGGTGTTCCACTGGAACGACAACAGCTAGCGCTTATTGGCTTTGCGTTTGGGGCTGGTCGCAGGTCTGCCGATTCGGGTCATCCGATGCCACATCAAGCCTGCGGCCAGTAGCGCTGATGCGAAGAAACCTTCCCAGACAATATGAAACCAGTACATGCGCGGCTGGCCGGCAAGGGTGTAGACCTTGGCCGGTCCGCCACGGGTGGCGGTGGTGATCGAGTCGTGGATCAGCCCGTCGATCACCGAGTAACTCAGCAGTGCACCGGTAAAGATCAGGAACACGCTGATCATGATCGTCAGTCCCCTCGATAGCAGACTTTCCTGAGGCGCTGGCGGATGGGGCAGGCGGACGCGGGTTCTTTTCTGATTCATGTGCTGTGCAAGGTCCTTACGCGGTCAGCAAGCCGCGAACTCTGCACTTTGCGCAGACGGCGTGAGCGTATCCGTAGATTTGCCAGCAAGGTGCGCGCACTCGGCAATCACTTTCAGAATCGCTATGACATCGGCAGACAAAGTCATCCCCAGGCAGATTCTCACTCCTGTGGTCGCATACCCATCGGCGAAAAAGATCCCGGTACCGGCCACGTGACAACCGCGTTCGATGGCGAGGCTTTCCAGCGACGTCATGTCGGTGTGCAACGGCAATTCGATCCAGTGGATGAAGCCACCGCGTGGCGGAACATAAACCGTTCCGACGGGGAAATCTGCCCTGACCAGCGCTTCAAAATAGCCGCCAATCGAGTCCAGTTGCGTCCTCAGCCGATTGCAGTGCTCGTCCATATAGCCGCGCCCAATAAACTCATTGAGCACATTTTGCGCAAGGCTGGAAACCGCCAGATTGCGCGAGAACATCTGCGCCAGAATCGCGTCCCGATACTTGCCGGCAACACACCAGCCAACGCGATAACCCGGCGCGACGGTTTTCGAGAAGGACGAACAGTAGATCGTCTGCCCGCTGGTGTCGTAGCTCTTGATAGCGCGTGGGCGTTCATCCTCCGGTACCAGATCGAAGAAGATATCGTCCTCGATAATCGGCACGTCAGCCTCGCGAGCGACCTGTGAAAGCCGGGCGCGAGTGGCATCGGGCATGATGAAACCGCGAGGGTTCTGCAGGGTTGGATTGAGAAAGATCACCGAGACCTTTTTCAGTTTCAACGCCTCTTCCAGGTGATCGACATCGATGCCATGTTCGCCATGGGTACGAATCGGCAGGGCGCGCATACCGAGGCGCTCGATGGTCTGCAAAATCCCGTAGTAGGTGGGGGTCTCGATGGCGACGGTGGCGCCTTTCGCTGCGACGGCTTCGAGTGCCAGCTCGAGAGCGATGGTGTCGCCCGACGTCACGAGGATATCGTCCGGCCCGCAGACCACGCCACGCGCCAGCATCAGCCCGGCAATTCGTCGGCGCAGTGCCGGCAAGCCCGGAGGCGCTACCAGCCCGGTCAACGAGTTGTCAGCTTTGCTGGCCAGCACTGCGAGGCACTTGTTCAAGAGAACGTGTGGGGTGAGCTCGCTGTGCAGGACGGCGGAATTGAGCGATGCCGTCGTGCGCGAGGCCGCTTGGGAGAGCATCGTGACCACGGCATGATTGACGTTGACGGTGACACTGGAGAAATCAAAACCGCTGGCGGGTTTTGCTTGTCCCGATGCAGAAACGAAATAGCCGACACGGGGGATGGTCGAGACATAGGCATCGGCCTCCAGATCAGCCAGGGCGCGCTGAACGGTGGTGATGCTGGTGTTGAACATGCGGCTCAGAGAACGAATAGAGGGCAGCTTCGATCCGGCTGCCCACTCTCCACTTTCAATCTGGCGAATTATCCAGTCCTTGACGATTCGCCAGCGCTTATCGGGAATATCAAACCTGTCCATAAGTTCTCTGTGTCATTCCTGGTAACAATTCAGAGAAAGTAAAGTAAAACGACCCCCGTTGCAGCAACAATGACGATGTTGAGGAAAACCAGGCCAAAGGCGAATCGAATCAGGCCGTGTTCTTCCTGACGGTTGGCACCCGCCAGCCCGGTGATCAGCGACAGGATCGATAACGATCCCAGCGCACCATGCCCGGCAGCGCTGTTGACCATCGCGGCAAGCCACGCGCCGTGTTCAGAGGTCAGCGCTGCGATGGATGGCATGACGAGGGTGTTGCCGCCCACGTTAGACCCAGTGACATAACCAGCAATGCCCGCCAGCAAGGCAATGGTCGGCGCCAGGGAAATCCCCGACAGCGATTGCAGCGTGTGCTGCGCCTCAACCAGAAAACCTGCCTTGACCATGACCTGCGAAAGCAGCAGGAACAGGAAAATCGTCGTCACCGGAAATTTGGCCCGTTTGAATAACGAGGCCCAGGGAAATCCTGCGGTCGCGCCTTGCTTGACCGACATCAGCAAAGTGACGATCAGTAGAGCCAATCCCGGGGATGCCAGCGGTTTCCAAGAAACATGCTCGCCTTTGATAACCCACAGTCCGTCCCAGCCCGACAGAACAAATATGCCGCGTGATGCGACGATAACGCCCAGCAACGCCAGATACGGCCACGCCGCACTCGGCCAGCGCACCAGTTTTTTGCGCTGTGCATAGGAGATCCCCAGACCTACGCAGGCAACCGCCAGGCCGGCCAGCACACCCGAGACTTCAGGCCCGATCCACAGGTTGATGGAAAACAGCACGGCAACGAATAGCGCAGTGACCAACAGCAGTCCGAGCCAAGGGGTGACGGTGCGAATGCCTGCCTGCCACATGGCGATGGCGGCCAGACAGAGGAATACCGGCGCACTGATCAGCGCCGAATGGCTGCCGAGTGTTTCTGCGGGTATGTGCGCCAGCAGCGAGCCAATCACGGTCGCCAGGCCGAGGGTTCCCCAAGGCATGATGACCATGCCGGCCAAAGCGATTTTCATCCCGGCCTGACGGCTGAACAGTCCCATCAACAACGGTACGGTGGCGATCAGCGAAACACCGAAACCGGTCATCGCCTCAAGCAGCGGCGCCAGGCCCAGAACGATGAAAATCACCTGCGCCGGCGGTGTCCAGCCGAGTTCCTTGACCCAGGCGCCGATGGCCTGAGGCGCGCCACCGCGCTCCACCAGAATGACGAAGGCCAGTCCCGGCACAATCACGCAGGCAGTGCTGAGAAACAGGATCGCCGTGTCGTGAAAGATCGCCGAGGTGATTGCAGTGGTCAGCGCGCCAGCAGCGCCCGCAGTCCACAACAGAAACACCAGCGCAACGCCCGCCAGCGCTGCTTGTACCGGAGGTCTGCGCATGACCAGAATCAGCGCGATCACCAGACCGATGGGTGACATTTGCAACAAGAGCGCAGCCATACAATGTTTTCCTTAACTTAGTCGTGAGTCTGTCCGCTGTACTCGGTAGCCCGCATTGACGGGCGCTCACAAAAACTTCGGTACCACTCGGTCAGGCGTGGATGTGAAGAGAAGTCCGACAGCTCGCGAAAGGCGATCCAGTCCAGCGCGGTCGCCAAGGCAATGTGGCCGATGGTGATCGGACCATTGAGGTCGATGTGCTCTTCAATGAAGCGATAGGCCTCCTTGAGTTTGTAAGCCTGCCCCTCGGCGTAGGCCGGATAGCGCAACGCCTCCGGGCGCCGCTCGACTTCCCAGCGCAGTTTGATGCCGACATCGCACATGCCTTGCGCCAGAGCTTGCAGGCGCAGCGCCTTGTAGCGCTCAGGGCCGTTTGGCGGGATGAGTTTCAGCCCGTCACTCAGGTCGTCGAGGTATTCACAAATCACAATGGAATCGAACAGACCGGTGTCGTCGGGCAGGATCAGCACCGGCACCTTGCCCAGCGGGTTGGCCTTGTAGATGGTTGCGTTCGGCGACGTCGGGCTGGTTTCGTGATGGATCACTTCGAGGCTCGAGGCGATCCCGAGTTCGTGAGCGAGTACCAGTACCTTGCGGGCGTAAGGCGAATGCGTCTGGTAGAAAAGTTTCATGCTGGAGTCCCTGTTTCGAGGATCGCTGCGGCTGCCCGGTGTGCATCCATGAACAGGCGCGAAGGCGCGCCTGCCGAGGTGACGTAGTGGTTGTAGTAGCAGGAACCCTCGGCGAGCGGCCCCAATACCCAGATGTTGCGCACCGGTTCACCGAGGCGCGATTTGGGGTGGCACGCAGCGTCGACGTCGATGCCGTCGATGCCCGGCTCATCGGTTCGTGGGCGAATCAGGCCCAGACGCTCCAGGTCGCGCACCGGGGCGCAGTCGCTGTTGGTCACGCCGCTGCCTTGCACGTAACCGGCGACGCGGCGGAAGTTGTTCGTTGCGGGGAGCGTGCCGGGCTTGAGGAACGTCAGCAGTCCGGCGTCACACAGTGCCAGAAGGTCGGCGTGGCGTTCTTTCTGCGGGCCGGCGACGAGCCGGTTGATCGCCTTGTGCCAACGGCCGTAGAACTGACGATGTGAATCCTCGGTCAGGCCATCGAAGTCCACGGCTTCACGCAGTCGGTCACGCAGGTCGCGCCAGACTTCGATTGCGGCTTTGATTGCCGATTCGGCGCGCCCGAGCCGTGCTTCGTGCAGGTCAGCCTCGATCGCGTGGTAAATCCACGAGTGGTAGTTATGCGTGTTCACGCTGTCGGGCAGTGCGTGCCAGATCAGCGATTCCGGATTGATCGAGCCACATGCCAGTTCGTACTCCGCCAGCAAGGCCTCGCAAGCGACGATGCCGGACTCCGCCTCGAGGCTGACGTTGCGCAGGTGCTCGAGAATCTCTCGATGGCGCTGCGGGATCGATTGCGAGTGCAGCACGGCAACCGCAGCCGCACGCATTTCAAGGAGCATCAGCGGCAGGATGTCCTGTTCGAAATCCAGCTGCCGATTAGCTGCTGTTGCTCGCAAAGTCTTGATGTAAGCGCTGGTCAGAAGCACGGCCTGATGCCGGGGAAACTCGGTCAGGCCATTTGGCCGGGTGCGAAAAGGCAGACCGTCACGCGACTGAATGAAGATGACCGGCTCACGGCCGGAAGGCTGGTACAGGTGACTGGCGTCTGCCATTCGCTTGTAGTGCCCGCCTCGTCCTGAGGTCAGTGCCGCCAGCGTATCCATGGCGCCGAGTCCCAGGCCTTCGATCAACACGGTTTCACCGGGCAGGATGGTGTCCAGGCTGCCAGGCAGCGGATAGATGTCCTCGACCCGGGCAGCATCGGCAGAGCGCACTCGGCCGGTGTGGCCGACGGTCAGGATCAGACGATCCACCGTCACCGGCGCATCGGCGAGCATTTTCAGAATGAACTGCTGCCCGTCGCTGGTTTCGACAGCCGTGACTTGCTGGTTGTGCAGGCGCACGGTCACCCATTGCGGCGCCGTCTCCAGTATTTGCGTGAACGCTTCAGCCAGATAAGAACCGAGCAGGTGTCGCGGCAGAAAATCATGCGGCGCAACGTCTCGCCCGTTTGGAGCCAGCAACCCGCTGTCGGGGTCGACCTTGATGTTTTTGGCGTGACACCAGGCGAGGAAATCCGGGCCCGCTCGTTCTCGCGCATCCAGATCGCCGAAGGCTGCCGTGTCAGGGAAAACCCCGAGTTGTCCGGCAACGGTATTGAGCAGCAGGTAATCCGGTTGATCGGGCCAGTGCACGCCACTGCCGTGCACGTTCGGATCCAAGATATCGATGACCAGCGGTTGCTCCGGGCGATCTTCGCTGAGGCTCAGCAGGCGCTCGAAAATCGACAGCCCGCGAGACCCGCAACCCACCAGGCCGATGTGCAGAGGAGCAATCACCATCTGCGCTCCTCCCCGAAGAAATTCGGAACGGCAATCGCCGAACCGGCCTTGACCGCGATGTCGTGGATCATCCGGCCAATCGCCAGATCGAGGATGCCCATGCCGAACGGCGAGTAGATCAGTGGCTTGTCTCTGGTGACCTGAATGTCGCCACGAATCAGCGCCGCCACCGTGCCAGTCACGAAATCGCGATGGCCAAACTTCTGCTCCGCCAGATGCGGCGAAGTGTTGGCTTTCAGGCAGTGGGTCACGTCATCGAAGTAGTTGTAGCTTTCGGCGATGATTTCTTCGCCAATGTCCCGCAGCGAGATATTCAGGACGATCTGCCCGGGACGGAAAGTCCCGCTGCCATTTACGTAAGGCGTGCCGGCACTGGTCGCAAACACCACGATGTCGGCGGTCAGTGCGTCTTCGAGCGCGACCGCTTTCACGTCAGGCAGGCCGAGCTGTTCACCGAATGCCGTCAGCGCCTGAGCCGACTCAGCATTCAGGTCGTGGATGCCGACACTTTCAAACGACCAGCCGTGCGCAACGAAGGTTTCGAGGATATTCCGCGAAATCACCCCACCGCCGACAATCGACAGGCGTGGTGCGCTTTTCTTTTGATCATTCAGCCATAGCGCCCCGAGCACCGCAGAGGCGGCGGTGCGCACGGCGCTGATCAGCGCGCCTTCCAGCAGTGCGTAGGGATATCCAGTGTGCGGGTCGTTAAGGATCAGCACGGCGGAGGCGCGTGGAATACCCGATTTGATGTTGTCGGGATAACTGGCGATCCACTTGATCCCGGAGACGGATTGATCGCCCTCGCTGTCGACGATGGCTGCCGGCAGGGCAATGATCCGATTCGCCGGCTCGGCCGGGAAGCGCAGGAAATAGCTGTCGGGATTGACCGTTTCGCCACGCTCGTGGGTCAGGTAAGTCTGTGCAACGACTTCAATGGCGTCCTGCCGAAGATCGTTGAGGATGTCCTTGATGACAACGCCGGGGATGACGTGAAACGGTTGAATCGATGCTGGATTGGTCATTGCAGATTACGCCGAAAGTAACAGAGCCATTTCTGGGAAGAGTGGTTGCAACGCGGTTGCACCAAAACGCTGGGTGACCCAGTCGTCGGAATAGATCGTTTCGAGGTAGCGCTCACCCATGTCTGGCGAGATCGCCACCACGACATCGTCGGGGCGGATGTGGTGAGCCCACTGCTGAATCCCGGCGAGCACGGTTCCGGTAGAGCCACCGAACAGCAGCCCGTAGCGCTGAGCCAGCCAGCGACAGACCTTGATCGTGTGTTCTTCAGGAATGCTCAGGAAATCGTGGATGCCGGACGGCTCGAAGATTTCCGGACGGCGGCTGGTGCCCAGCCCCGGAATATGTCGAGGGCCGCCAGTCAAACCGAACGTGACCGAGCCGACGGTATCGACCGCGATGACTTTGGTTTGCGGGTGATGATCGGCGAAGTAGTTCTTGCAGCCCATCAACGTGCCGGTGGTGCCGGCACCGACAAACAGGTAGTCGACCTTCGGAAACTTGTGGGCAATCGCTTTGGCAGTCGCTTGATAGTGCGCCAGCGGGTTGGTCGGGTTCTTGTATTGATTGAGCCAGATGTAGTCAGGGTTCTGCGCGACCAGTTGCTCGATCAGACGAATGCGCGAGTTGAGGAAACCGCCGTTTTCATCACGCTGATCAACCATCAGCATTTCCGCACCGAGCGCTTGCATCAGCTTTCGATTGGGTGCCGAGATGTTTGGATCGATCACACAGACAAACTTGTAGCCCTTGGCCGCGCAGACCATCGCCAGTGCTACACCGAGGTTGCCGGATGACGACTCGATCAAGCGCGTGCTTTTGTGAATCAGCCCGCGGCTTTCCAGGTCGGTGATGATCGCGTGCGCGGTTTTGAGCTTTATCGATCCGGCAGGATTCAATCCTTCGATTTTCAGTTGGATCTTTGCGCTGCAAAGATCGCCAATCTGAACATAACTATCTTCATTGATAAGTTGTTTGATCATACGTCGTCCGTTTCGTCTCTTTTGCCGGGCGCACTCAGGCGCCAGCATTCATCCTGGAGTGTTTGAAAAGCAGTAATTGCAGTTCGCCTGTTTGGTTTTTAGATTTTTTAGCTGGACAGGAAGTGACCTTGCGGTGGACGCCGATCTATTCAAAAAATCAGGAATTTCGCGCTGACGGCTTCAGAGATCCGAAGCATTGACGCGGAGCGCAGTAGAGCCAGGCAGCAGCTCGCTAGGGCTGTAGAAATACTGGCGATTTTTCCTGCGCGGGGAGAGATACAGATTTTGGGTATTTTCCAGTACACCTGGATTTGAGGGTGCGGGAAGAGGCTGGACGGCTGGGGAGGGGAGCTGGAGGTTTGGCGGTTAACAAATCGCAGGCATAAAAAACCCCTGAATCTCGCGATTCAGGGTTTTCAGTATCTGGCTGGAATTTTGATGCTCAAGACAAAGCCAATGTCTGCAGGATCGCAATGCGTAAAGGATTGGTTTCCACACTCAGCAACTTGATCGCCAATGCGCAGCAGACCACGATCAACATCGGCTTTATCAACCGTGGTCCGACCCTGACAGCCGCTCGTGCGCCTAATTGAGCGCCGACGAACGCCGCCAAAGCCATGGCGATGGCTACCGGCCAGATAATCACGCCCTTGGTGATGAAGACCGCTAGTGAGCCAAGGTTGCATGATGCGTTGGCCAGTTTGGTGAAGCTCATGGCCCGCATCATGCCCAAACCGCAGAGCAGAACGAATCCGACGAGGAAGAACGATCCCACCCCCGGACCAAATACGCCGTCGTAAAAGCCCAGGATCGGCGCAACGGTGAACGAAAAAAGCAGTATGCCGATTCGCTTGCGGCGGCCTTCATTGGCAAGTTTTGGAGACAGCGCAAAATAGACCGCGACCAGAATCAGCATGATAGGTACGCAGACTTCCATGTAGCGCTTATCTATAGAACTGACCAGCAGCGCTCCGCTGGCACCACCAATAAATCCGCAGATAACCAGGAAGCGGCCCTCACGCCACTCGATCAGTCCTTTGCGAGCAAAGGTGACAGTTGCTGAAATAGTTGCCGAGGCGGCCTGGAACTTGTTCGTTGCAATGGCACTGATCGGATCTACACCCGCAAGAAACAAGGCCGGCAAGGTAATTAACCCGCCACCACCGGCAATCGCATCAAAAAAACCGGCGCAAAAAGCGACGAGCGCCAGCATGCCAATGATGTCCCAAGACATTGAAATTCCTTTTCTGGTGATTGGCCAATTACATGGCGAATTGATCGGCAGCCTGAACGCTTGTGACTCAGCCTTGCAGCAGTAACGGGTCATCCGAAAGAACAATGGATGAGGAAAATTTTGAAATTCCGAAAATGCGAACGAGGACTCGTCGATTGTCCTGGATGACATCGCGGCAGTGCAAAGCGCGGATGTTGTTAATGACCATGGCCGATTCCTGAGTCAACGCGTAGGCGAACGGAGTGGCTTTTTCCAGACTTCGGCAAAGGGCGGTATAAGCGGTTTTTACAATCGGCGAGACGTTGCTATCGACTGAAAAACGGTACGAGTTAAACCGTGCTGCGAACCCCACCTTGTCGTCGAATTGCAGAATCGAAACGTGCCGGCCATCTTCCCCTTTGCCGCTGACAAAGGAGTCACTTCGAGTGAACTGGAAGTTATCCGTGGTTAAGGCGAGGCAATTGGCGACGCCAATTTTTTCGAGTATGGGAGGTAGCGGAAAGACCCGTGTAGGTTCAAGAGTCGGATTCCACAAGGCTGAAAGTATCAGCGACGATGGGGAGGGCGAACGCCCGCCTTTCGCGTTGACCGCACACCAGTAAGGCGCCTCGGTATGCGGCCCAAGAGCCAGGCCGGAGTGGGAACTCAGTTCTTTGAGATCAGGCTCGGCATTTATTTTGTTGAGCCCGCCACCCTTGAAGTTGGCGACCAGTCTGACCAGTTTCCCCTCGTTGTCCATGTCATAGGCAAAAGCCTCGTTATCCACCAGTTTCAACAGGATCTGATTACGTGCAGCCAGGCAAAGCACATCGTGACGATTTTCCAGCATCGCCAGTTCTGGCAGTTGATTCGGGGGGCTGGAGTCGGTGATCTTTTGCAGCCGTTCAAAAATCAACGCGCAAAATAGTCCATCGGAGTAGGCATCCAGCAATTCGCGTTGATGCTTCGAAAACGAGAGTCCTAATTCAGTGGCGGCCCTACAGGCTTTGGATTTGGCTCCGGGTGCTTGCGGCCCGCCCATGTTTGCCAGTTCTTCGGCGAGCTTGTGAAGCAATATTGACTGTTGAGTTTCAAACTCGAACGTTCTGATTTCCTGTTCGATACAAACCCCGGTGGCTTCGACACTGGTTTTGAAGGCATCAATCACTGGTTACATCCCTGTTGTGGATCGGCTCCGAGTCATGCGGTAGCCCTGTGTCCGATTCTGCCCAATCCACTGGTCGGCGTATGTCATCCCTTTCTGCTAAAGCGTAAGGAGCGATCCCAGAGGTGTGACAGACTTTTGCGGAGACGATAACCAGCGCTTGTAGGATCTTTGACCTAGAGGCCGTCAGGCGTTACTGGCAATTGTTGGGGGGCGAAGAGAGAGGGGAAGGGAGGGAGGTTTTTCGGTGCTTCGCTGGTACGAAACAGCGCCTGGTTAAATCGCAGGCATAAAAAAACCCTGAATCTTGCGATTCAGGGTTTTCGGTATTTGGTGCCCAGAGACGGAATCGAACCGCCGACACGGGGATTTTCAATCCCCTGCTCTACCGACTGAGCTATCTGGGCAACGGGGCGCATTAAAAGGGTTTTTCGGATTTACGTCAACGACTTTTTTAAAATTTCTTAAATTAATTCCGTCGCTTACGATCCGACCCCCGATTTCTCGGGATTATTCCGCTGGCGGAACGTAGCCTTCAGCCTGGGCGTATTCCTCGCCGGAGAAGTACTTGTCCATTTCGCCCTGCAGAAATTTACGGTCTTCGCCGTTCATCATGTTCAGGCGTTTTTCGTTGATCAGCAGGGTCTGGTGCTTTTGCCAGTCTGCCCAGGCCTTGGCCGAGATGTGTTCGAAGATGTCCTGGCCTTTAGGGCCTGGGTATGGAGCGCGCTCCAGGCCTTCGAGTTGTTCTTTGTACTTGCGGCACATTACGGTGCGGGTCATGGCGATACTCCTGCATTCAATACGGCGGCCGCGCGTTCGAGCAAGGTCTTGACCGGGGCGGCGAGGCCCAGGCGCGGCGGGGTGGCGAGGTTATACCAGAGCCAGTCGGCCTCGGCCACGTGGTGGCTGGCCTCCTGTACCTGAACCAGCCAGGGTTCGATGGACAACTGAAAATGGCTGAAGGTGTGGACGAGGGTCGGCAGCGCCTGTTGCTCGCCCATCGCCAGCGAGTGCTGATCGGCGAGATGTTGCAGGTCGTCGAGGTCGTCGAGTTCCGGCAGGCTCCACAAACCACCCCACAGGCCGCTGGACGGGCGGCGATAAAGCAAGATCGCGCCGTCGCCGTTGGCCAGCATCGGCATCAGCGTGCGTTTCTGCGGGATGGCTTTGCGCGGCTTGGGGATCGGGTAACGCGTCTCCAGTCCGAGCATGTGCGCTTCGCAGCCCTTTTCCAGCGGACACAGCAGGCAACTCGGCTTGCTGCGCGTACACAGCGTAGCGCCCAGATCCATCATTGCCTGGGTGTAGGCGTTGACTCGGTCATGCGGCGTAAAGCGCTCTGCGTTGGCCCATAGCTGTTTAGCGACCTTCGGTTCGCCGGGGTAGCCCTCTTGCGCGGTAAAGCGCGCCAGCACGCGTTTGACGTTGCCGTCGAGGATCGGCGCACGCAGGCCCATGCTGATGCTCGCGATGGCGCCAGCGGTGGACAGGCCGATGCCCGGCAGATCAACCAGTTTTTCCACATCATGCGGAAACTCGCCGCCGTACTGGCTGACGACAATCTTCGCGGTCTTCTGCAAATTGCGCGCTCGGGTGTAGTAACCCAGCCCCGTCCACAGGTGCAGCACTTCGTCTTCCGGTGCCTCGGCCAGCGCTTCGACCGTCGGCAGCGCGGCCATGAACCGGTCGAAATAGTTGAGCACGGTGCTGACCTGAGTCTGCTGCAACATGATTTCCGAGACCCACACCCGATATGGGTTGATGCCCTGCTGCCAGGGCAGATCGTGGCGGCCATGGCGGTCGAACCATTCCAGCACCGCCGTTGAAAACTGCTCAGCTCTCATCGTTTGAACAGACCTTTCAATGCGTTTTTCAATTCCGGGCTGACCTTGTCGCCGAGTTTCTCGTCGATTTTTTCACTGAGTTTGTCGCCAGCCAGTTTGGTTGCGACCTGGCCCATGCGTTCGTTGTCCAGACGGCAAGCCTTGGCGCCCAGTTCCAGCGGGCCACGGCAGCGCAATGGCCACTCGATGCCGACGAACTTATCGCCGACCTGACAGGCCGGGTCCGGCATGGCGCCGGTGTCGCCTTCGACGATGATGCCGACGCGGTAATCCATGCCCAGTACTTTCAGGTCGATGTCGCCGTCACCGTTCACCGTCATGCCCGGGATACGCACTTTCAGGTCCGGGTTGCTGGCCACGCCGTTGCGGAAGGTCAGGTTGCCCTTGAGTTCCTGGAACGGCGTGTCCTTGCCTCGCGGCTCGCCGCTGAGGGTTTTGCGGTTGAGGGTGGCGATGCCTTTGCACAGTTGCTGCTCAAGGTTGGCGTTGAGCAACACGCCGTTGTTGATCACGAAACTGGCGTTACCGTTGAGGGTGTCGATCAGCGCCTGTTGGCTGTTGCCGCTGCCGGTGACATTGCTGGTGAGTGTCACCAGACCTTTGACCGGCGGGTTCTTGCCTTGGCTTTCGAGGATTTTTTCCACCGGCACCCGGTTGATCTTCGTTTGCAGATTCAGCACTGGCGCGCTCGGGCGTACATCCAGCGTGCCTTTGGCTTCGAAACCGCCGTTGTACAGTTCGCCGCTCAGGTTGCTCAGGGTCAGCAGGCCGCCCTGGCCGGTGGCCTTGAGTGCGGCGTTCTGGATCGGCAGCTTGTCGAGGGTCAACTGGCCGAACGTCAGGTCAGCGTCGACATCGAGTTTCGCCAGGCGCTCGACCGGCAACAGGCGCTCGGTGCTCCAGGCACTTTTACTCGGTTTGTCCGGCAGCGGCGTACTGCCAGCGCCGGCCATGGCATCGGCTTCGGTGCTGGCGACTTCGGCCTGACGCGCTTGTGTGGCGTTGGCGTTCTGCGCGGATTTCGGCGGCAGGTAGCGGTCGACGTTGAAAGTGTCAGCCTTGAGGATCGCGCGCAGCGATTGCTTGGCGAAGTCTTCCACGGCGATGCGGCCACTGAAGCTGCTGTCGTCGAGTTTCAGGTTGATGTTGTCCAGCGCCAGGCTGCTCGGCGTGGCCGAAATGCGGCTGACCAGTTCGACTTTGCTCAGGCTGCCTTCGGCCATCGCCGGCAGTTTCTGACCGATGCTGTCGACGAACTTCGCCAGATCGAACTGCGCGATGGAAATCCCGCCGCTGATCTGTGGCGTCTTGTCGAGGTCGTTGGCCTTCAACTCACCGAGGGCGCGCAACTGGTTGGCGGAGATCTTGATCCCGGTCCATTCGGCGACGTTCGCTGCCTTGTCCAGCGCTATCTGGCCTTGGGCGGAGAAGGTCATGGTCTTGCCTTGCAGCGGGTCGCCGGTCAATTCACCGGACAGCTTCATGTCTTCGAACTTGTAGCGTTGCAGGGCGCGTTCAATGCGCAGTTCGCCGGTCAGTTCGGTGCGAACCCGCAACACAGGCTGATTGGTGCTGAGGAACGCAGTGGCTTTCAGTGGAATATTGGTCGAATCGTGTATCGCACCGCTGCTCAGCTGGATGCTTTCGGCGCTGAACTGCTTGCCGGTCTTCTCGTCGTTGTATTCAACGCGGGCGTTGTTTACGGTCAGGCTGTCGATGTCGAGGCGGATTGGCTGCGGCGGTTTCTCCGGCTGCGGGGTGGCCTCTGCAACAGGTTCGCTGGCAGGCGGCGTGCTGCCAGCCGGAGCGGCAGGTGTCGGCAACTTGCCGATGTCTTCCCAGTTGCCGTGACCGTCCTTGTCGCGATTGAGGCGAAGATTCAGACCTTCGACGCGCACGTCGCTCATCTGCACTTCACGGCGCAGCAGCGGCAGCACGCGCACGGACAGGCCGAGCATCTGCAGATCGGCGAACGGTTCGTCAGGCTTGATCAGCGTCGCAACGCTGGCCTCGTGCAGTTCGAGGCCGAGCCAGGGGAACAGGCTCCAGCCAATATCGCCATTGAGCGTCAGCTCGATGTGGGCCTTGTCGCGGGCTATCTGGCGGATCTCGTCTTTGTAGTCGTTGGGATCGAAGAGGTGGGTCAGGGCGAAGCCCGCCGCCACAATGATCAGCAACAGCCCGAGGAGTACCAGACCCAGGATTTTGCCGAACGCTTTCATGGGCGAGTCCTTGTAGTTAGTCGAATTCGTAATTTAGCCGGGGAGTATAGCGCTGCATCTGCCCGGTTCGGTGTGGGTTCATGTTGCCACTATGTCCAGCGCCACATTCAATTTGGCGGCCAGCGCTTGTGCCTCAAGGTGCCCGGCAGGCGCTTGCAGGCGTAGTTCGGCACCCGCTTGCGACGCCATTTTTTGCGCTTGGTTCACCAGGCGCTCGGCAACACCACGGCGTCGGGTAACTTTTCGTACACACAAATGTGACAAGTACCAAACGCTGCCGTGCCTTTGCAAACGCCCTGCGCCGAGCAGGCGGTCGTTGAAACGTCCGGTAATCAATGAGTCATCGGCCAGCGCGTTTTCGATCAGATCCGACTCCCCGGCAAAGGGCGCGAACAGCCATTCGGGCGCATCGCGATAGATTTTCTGCAAATCCTGCTGATCCTGATAACTGGCGTCTTCAAGCGTTTGAACAATAACCGGCATGGCGATACCCGTGAGAAATGCTTTATGCAGGAGCTGCGGAACGCTGCGATCTTTTGATCTTTCTTGAAAAAAACAAAATCAAAAGATCGCAGCGTTCCGCAGCTCCTACACATCAGGAGATCAGATGACATGAAAAAGGTGATGTCAGTTTGGTTTTTCTGTCACGTGCAAATGGTAACCTTCGCCGGTTCGTCCGTCCTTCTGCGACTTAACGTCGCGCCTTCAAGGAGCTTCACCCACAAAAACGGTCATGCCTGCGTGCATAAGGCCGAGGGTGAACAGTGGCTGGCGAACCATACTAATAATTGGGGGATACACAATGAGCACGAGCATCACGGCGGACGGCCTCAAAGCCGACCAGCCCGCGTTCCTGTCCAAGGAACGCATCATCGCCAAGCCCGGTTTCAACCGCTGGCTGGTACCACCGGCCGCATTGGCCATCCACTTGTGCATCGGCATGGCCTACGGTTTCTCGGTGTTCTGGTTGCCGTTGTCGAAGGCGCTGGGCGTCACCGCACCGGTAGCTTGCGCGCCGGACATGAGCTTCATCGCACAGGTCTTCTCCTCGCAATGTGACTGGCCGATCTCGATGCTCGGCTGGATCTACACCCTGTTCTTCATCTTCCTCGGCTGCTCGGCAGCGATCTGGGGCGGCTGGCTGGAACACGCAGGCCCGCGCAAGGCCGGTGTGGTTTCCGCACTGTGCTGGTGTGGCGGTCTGCTGATCTCGGCGCTGGGTATCTATACCCACCAGATCTGGTTGATGTGGATCGGTTCGGGCGTGATCGGCGGTATCGGTCTGGGCCTGGGCTACATTTCGCCGGTCTCGACCCTGATCAAGTGGTTCCCGGACAAGCGCGGCATGGCCACCGGTATGGCGATCATGGGCTTCGGTGGCGGCGCGATGGTCGGTGCACCACTGGCCGCAGCGTTGATGGGTCACTTCGCTTCGCCGACCAGCGTCGGCGTGTGGCAGAGCTTCCTGGTGATGGCTGCGATCTACTTCGTGTTCATGATCGGCGGCGCGCTGTCGTACCGCGTTCCGCCAACCGGCTGGAAACCTGAAGGCTGGACCGCTCCGGCGAAAAAAGCGTCGAACTCGATGATCACCCATCGTCACGTCCATGTGAACGTGGCGTGGAAAACCCCGCAATTCCGTCTGGTGTGGCTGGTGTTGTGCCTGAACGTGTCGGCCGGTATCGGCATCCTCGGCATGGCCTCGCCACTGTTGCAGGAAGTATTCGGCGGCAAATTGATCGGTGTGGATCTGCCGTTCGGTCAACTGGACGCCGGGCAACTGGCTTCGATTGCTGCGATTGCTGCCGGTTTCACGGGTCTGCTGAGCCTGTTCAACATCGGTGGCCGATTCTTCTGGGCATCGTTCTCGGACTATCTGGGCCGCAAAAACACTTACTTCGTGTTCTTTGCACTGGGTTTTGCGTTGTACGCGCTGATCCCGAACCTCGGGCATCTGGGTAACGTTGCGCTGTTCGTGGCGGCGTTCTGCATCATCCTGTCGATGTACGGCGGCGGTTTTGCCACCGTTCCGGCCTATCTGGCCGACCTGTTCGGTACGCAAATGGTCGGCGCGATCCACGGTCGTCTGCTGACGGCGTGGGCGGCGGCGGGCGTGCTGGGTCCGGTGTTGGTGAACTACCTGCGTGAATATCAGTTGAGCATCGGCGTTGAACGCGCTGCCGCTTACGACATCACCTTGTACATCCTCGCAGGCCTGCTGGTGCTGGGCTTCCTGTGCAACATGCTGGTGCGTCCGGTGGCCGACAAGTACTTCATGACTGACGCTGAACTGGCTGCCGAACAGGCGCTGGGCCACGACAAGGGTGCTGACGCGAGCACCGTTCTGGAGTGGAAAGCCGCGCCGGGCAGCAAGCCGCTGGCAATCGCTGCATGGCTGGTGGTGGGCATTCCGTTGGCGTGGGGCGTTTGGGTAACCCTGCAGAAAACGGCGGTACTGTTTCACTAAGCTAAATGCAGTGCCTATGTAGGAGTGAGCCTGCTCGCGATATCGGTCTGACAGTCGACAGAAATGTTGAATGTCAGGCCCTTATCGCGAGCAGGCTCACTCCTACAGTTGTTTTGGGTGGCTGAAATGGCTTGTATGGACATGTCTACCCGCGACAGCCGGGGGTTCTATCCGTCAGCCATATCACGTCTCGTGTTTCTGTTTCCCGCCCGCGCCCCTATAATGGCTGCCTTTTTCGCCCAATGATTTTGCGGAGCTGGTGATGGCCGAACGTAAGGCGTCAGTCGAGCGCGATACTCTGGAAACCCAGATTAAAGCCTCGATCAATCTTGATGGCACCGGAAAGGCCCGATTCGATATCGGTGTTCCTTTTCTTGAGCACATGCTGGACCAGATCGCCCGTCACGGGCTGATCGACCTGGATATTGTCAGCAAGGGCGACCTGCATATCGACGACCACCACACCGTGGAAGACGTCGGTATCACCCTCGGCCAGGCGTTTGCCAAAGCCATCGGCGACAAGAAAGGCATCCGTCGCTACGGCCACGCCTACGTGCCGCTCGATGAAGCGCTGTCGCGCGTGGTGATCGACTTCTCCGGTCGTCCGGGCCTGCAAATGCACGTGCCTTACACCCGCGCCACCGTTGGCGGCTTCGACGTTGACCTGTTCCAGGAATTCTTCCAGGGCTTCGTCAACCACGCACTCGTCAGCCTGCACATCGACAACCTGCGCGGCACCAACACCCACCACCAGATCGAAACCGTGTTCAAGGCTTTCGGCCGCGCACTGCGCATGGCTGTTGAGCTTGATGACCGCATGGCCGGTCAGATGCCATCGACCAAAGGCGTTCTGTAATGCAGACGGTTGCGGTAATCGATTACGGCATGGGCAACCTGCACTCGGTGGCCAAGGCCCTCGAGCACGTCGGTGCCGGCAAAGTGCTGATCACCAGCGATGCCGCGGTGATCCGTGAAGCCGACCGGGTGGTTTTCCCTGGCGTTGGCGCGATTCGCGACTGCATGGCGGAGATTCGTCGCCTGGGTTTCGACTCGCTGGTGCGTGAAGTCAGCCAGGATCGGCCCTTTCTCGGTATCTGCGTCGGCATGCAAGCCTTGCTCGACAGCAGTGAAGAGAACGACGGCGTCGACTGCATCGGCCTGTTCCCGGGCGCGGTGAAGTTCTTCGGCAAAGACCTGCATGAAGACGGCGAACACTTGAAGGTCCCGCACATGGGCTGGAACGAAGTGAAGCAGTCGGTGGATCACCCGCTGTGGCACAACATTCCAGACCTGGCGCGTTTCTACTTCGTGCACAGCTACTACATTGCCGCCGGTAACCCACGGCAGGTGGTGGGCGGCGGTCATTACGGTGTCGATTTCGCTGCTGCGCTGGCTGAAGGCTCGCGTTTCGCCGTGCAGTTCCACCCGGAGAAGAGCCATACCCATGGCCTGCAATTGCTGCAGAACTTCGCCGCGTGGGACGGTCGCTGGTAAATGGCCGCCAAGAAGACCAAACCGCCGATTCTGACCCTTACTCCCGAGCAGGAGAGCGAGGCTAATCGCAAGATTCAGCGGTTCATGGAAGATCGTTTCGAACTGGACCTGGGTTCGTTCGAAGCGGCGGAAATTCTTGAGCTGTTTACCCGTGAAATTGCTCCGCACTATTACAACAGGGCGATTTTCGATGCGCAGACCCACCTCAAAGAGCGGTTTGAAAGCATCGAAAGCGACCTGTGGGCGCTCGAGAAACACTGATTTCCGAGCCAAGCTGAACATTCAAATTTGAAGGTTTGCCAGATGCTGATTATTCCCGCTATCGATCTTAA
>NZ_JBIUXX010000072.1:7947-24584 GCF_044744235.1 Pseudomonas sp. NPDC087346 | reverse complement strand
GATCGAGAGGAGGTGCAGCGAAGCAAACCGTAGGCGATCCCCCCGGATGAAACCCGGAGCGAAGGAACCCCGAGCCCCAGCGAGCGGGCCGAACGTTGGGGCCCAGACCTTTGCTTACTTTGGGGCGTTTGCCAAAGTGAGTCGCTGTAAAAGCGAAACCGCCAGCCGCAACACCCAAAAAAACGGATATTCACAAAAAACACCCAAGAACCTGGTCGGCCCAAAGGCCGCCAAGGTCGTCAAAGTCGTCAAAGTCGAAAATGCCCGACCATCCCCCGCAACTCACTCCCCAACTGCGCCAGCTCAATACTCGAAGCCGCATTCCCCCGCATCGCAATCGAAGACTGATCCGCACTCGCACGAATACTCGTCACACTGCGATTAATCTCCTCCGCCACCGAACTCTGCTCCTCAGCCGCCGCCGCAATCTGCTGGTTCATCTGCTGAATCAACGACACCGCCGCCGCAATACTGCCCAACGCACTTTCGGTGTGAAGCGCATCACTCACCGCCAGCTTCACCAACTCGCCACTGCTCTGAATCTGCTGCACCGACGAATGCGCCGCCGCACGCAAAGCAATGACCAGACGCTCAATCTCCTCGGTCGATTGCTGAGTTCGCCGCGCCAGTGCACGTACCTCATCAGCCACCACCGCAAATCCCCTGCCCTGCTCGCCAGCCCGCGCCGCCTCGATCGCCGCATTGAGCGCGAGCAGATTGGTCTGCTCGGCAACACTCTTGATCACATCCAGTACCGTACCGATATTCTGGATCTGCGCACTGAGGCTCTCGATACTCGAACTCGCCGAGTTCGCCGAATCCGCCAGTTGTTCAATCCGCGCCATGCTCTGGCGTACCACCGACTGGCCAGTCTCGACCTTGCCATCGGCAGTCTGCGCCGCCAGCGCCGCCTCTTCAGCATTGCGCGCCACGTCATGCACAGTCGCGGTCATCTGATTCATGGCCGTGGCGACCTGCTCGGTTTCTTCCTTCTGGCTGCTGACCTCAAGATTGGTCTGCTCGGTCACTGCCGACAGCGATTGCGCCGAACTCGCCAACTGTTCGATACCTGCCTGCAAGCCGCTGACGATAGTGCTCAGCCCTGCCCCCATCTGCTGCATTGCCTGCATCAACTGGCCGATCTCATCTCGACGGGTCACTTGCACCGTCGCACTCAAATCCCCGGCGGCAATCTGCTGCGCGACATGAATAACACTGCGCAACGGCGCGACGATCAACCGCGTAATAACCCAAGCGGCAATCAGCCCGACCAGCAAGGCCAGCGCCGAGGAGCCAATGATCAACGCAGAATTTTTCTTCAGTTCGGCCTGCATCGCGGTGTCTTCAGCCACATAAGCCTGATCCACCCGCTCCACCACTTGTGCAGCGCGTTGGTGCAATTGTTCGTAGACGGTTTTTTCCTGGGCCAGCAGCCCGGTGTACTCGGCCAGCTTGTCGTTGAACCCGGCAATATGCCCGGAGACCTCGTTGAGCACGGTCAAATAGCCCTCATCCTTGATCGAGGACTTCAGCGCTTCCGCTTGGCTCTGCGCCTGCGCCGCCTGTTCGATGTTGCCCTTGCCAGCGCTCTCGGCGTCGCCCTTGCGGCTTTGGTCAAGACGAACCCGCGCCTCGTTCATGGCTTGCAACATCAAGCGCGAAACCTGACTGACCTGACTGGCCTGTTCGATGAACTGGGCGCCATCCTTGCCCTCGCTTTCCTTCAAGGTATAGGCGCCATCATCAGCGAGCCCGGCCTGCAAAACATCAAGGTTATTGGCCACGCTGGACACCGACCAACTGGCCATTTCCAGCGCCAGATCCTTGGCCTGCGTCAGCGAAACGAATTCATCGAACGCCTTGCGGTAGGCTGCCAGCGACTGCTCGACATCATTCATTACCGCCACGTTGGCCGGTGACTGCACCTTGAGTTGATCGGCCTGCACCACCAGAGCGTCGACACCTGCGCGCAAGGCGTCGGCGGTTTTCGGATTACCGTGCAGGGCATAGTCCTGCTCAAGCAAGCGCACCTTGATCAAATCGCTGTTGAGCGTCGACATCTGCTTGAGCCCATCGAAACGCTGACTGATGGTTTGCAGAGACCAGACACCAATCGCAGCCACCAACGCGGTCAGCAGCAACACCAGCACAAACCCTACACCCAGTTTTTTCGCCATACCGAGGTTGGCAAAACGTCCTTGCACGGCCGAAATCATTGCGCGTAGTCCCCTGCCATAGTCTGTGAATGAAGATTCGCAACGGCCATGAACCAGCACAAGTCTCTGGCGTCGGAATAATGGCAAAAAGCTACGCTCGCGTCGTTTTCAGAACGTTTGAGGTCGATCCACATGGGTGCTGCGAAAAAACTGCCGGGCGCGTGGGTCACAAGCATAGGCGACATTGATCCGCTGCCAGTCGCTCGCCTCGCCACCGGGAGTGAAGGCATTCGCGGCGGACAACTGCACGCCACTGCGCTGTGCGTGGCGGCGTAAGCGGGCATCGTCTCTCACGGGAGGTCGGGCCCAGATGAATAGCCCGCCGCACGGTTTGCCGAAAACTTCCCAGTCAGCCTCTTCCAGCGCCTGAATGGCCGCAACACGGTCGAGATTCAGACGCTGGCGCTGGCGCTGTACCAGTTTGCGATAGGCACCGCTGGCGATCAGGCTGGCCAATACCGCCTCATTGAAGCTCGACGCGCCCATGCTGCTGATCATCTTGATCCTGGCCAATCGCGTGATCAGTTGCTGGTCGGCCAATACAAATCCGACCCGCAGCGAACTGCTCAGGGTCTTGGAAAAACTGCCGACATAAACCACTCGCTCATCCAGCGCCGCCAGCCGGGTGCCGTTGCCATTGTGCATATCAGCGTAGACATCATCTTCGATCAGGCGCACATCATGGGCAGTGCACAACTGCACGACCTGTTGCGCCACAGCCGGTGCCACACAAGTGCCGGTGGGATTGTGATGATGGCTGTTGATGAACATCGCGACCGGCTGAAACTGCTGCAGCAATGCTTCAAGTGCCGGGATGTCGGGGCCAACCGGCGTTCGGCGCACTTCGAGCAGATGCACACCGTGCAGCCGCAACAAATCGAACAAAGGGGAGTACCCCGGCGTTTCAACCACTGCGTAATCGCCGGCCTTGAACAGTGCTCGCACGATCAGATCCAGCGCATGACTGGCACCGGAAGTGGTCAATATCTGCTCGTCGCTGGCTTCGATATTGACCAGTTTCAGCCGTTTGACGATCTGCTGACGCAGCGCCAGTAGACCCAGTGGCGTGCCGTAATTGAACAGGCTGGCCATGTCGGTTCGGGCAACCTGACGGATCGCGTAGCTCAGGTCATCGGACTCACGCCAGTTTTCCGGCAAACCAGCGCCGCCCAGTTTCAGCCGTCCCGGCAGTGCACTGATCGAATTGAACGCCGCCAGTCCGATTTCGTTTCCCGCAGGCCGGGCATTGCGTCCGGTATTGGCAGTCTGCTCAGCCACCATGAATCCCGCACCCGCCCGCGGAGCCAGAACACCTTGCGCTACAAGACGCTCGCACGCCTCCTGAACGCACGATTGGCTGAGTAGATTGGACCGTGCAATTTGCCGTACGGAAGGCAAGCGTGTGCTCGGCTCCGAGCCACTACGCGAGATCCAGTCAGTCACCCCGTCAACGATCTGCTGTACGACCGGCACCATTGCCTGTCGGTCAATTCTCAATTCCATGAGCACGCAAACTCCTGTCCGTTTTGCTGGCGGCAGTAAATCACAGCCACGCCGTACAGGCTGTGCGACAACGCCGTCAAAAGCGACCGTTCTAACTATTTGATACACATTGTTTAGCGGGTTTAAGGAACCGTTCGGCGAAAACCAAAAAAACCGCACGAATGCGGTTTTTTTTCCTACCCAAAGGCTCTTCGATCAGAAGGCCGTAACCCCGCCATCCACCGCCAGCGAATGACCTGTGGTGAACGCCGCACCGTCACTGCACAGATAAAGCACGGCACTGGCGATTTCCTCGACTTTGCCGATGCGCCCGACCGGATGCATTGCGTTGGCGAACTCACCCTTTTTCGGATCAGCCTCATAAGCGCGACGGAACATATCGGTATCGATCACCGCCGGGCAAACCGCGTTGACGCGGATTTTCTTCTTGGCGTACTCGATCGCCGCCGATTTGGTCAAGCCGATCACCGCGTGTTTGGACGCCGCGTAGATGCTCATCTTCGGCGCCGCGCCAAGCCCCGCCACCGATGCGGTATTGACGATCGCCCCGCCACCCTGGGCCAGCAACAGCGGCAATTGATACTTCATGCACAGCCAGACGCCTTTGACGTTGACGCCAATGATCGCGTCGAACTCGTCCATCGAGCCTTCGGCGAGTTTGCCTTTTTCGATTTCGATACCGGCGTTGTTGAACGCATAGTCGAGACGGCCGTAGGTATTGATCACCTCGTCCATCAGATTCTTCACATCACTTTCGACGGTAACGTTGCAACGCACGAAGGTCGCTTCGCCACCGGCTGTACGAATCAGCGCAACCGTACCCTCCCCGCCTGCCGCATCCAGATCGGCCACCACCACTTTCAAGCCTTCGGCGGCGAACGCCTGCGCAGTCGCACGGCCAATGCCATTGGCTGCGCCCGTCACTACGGCAACCTGGCCGGAAAACGTCATGCTCATTGTTATGTCCTCGAACGGATAGATGCAGGGAGATTGCGAAGTTGCAGCATAGGCACAGCGCCCCGCACAGCGGCAGCACTATCCAAACGCTGCTTATCGCTGCATGAATCGCAGTGATAAAACCCACGGGATGACTATCACTGCACTGGATCGCTACGCATTCGCCGCATCAGCCAACCTTGCGGCATTGCCGATGAAGGGCTATCAACAAGGCTTCATTGAGCTTGAGTGCCTGCCATGACTACCCAGACCAATCGCCAGTTTCTCCTCGCCAAACGCCCGGTGGGTGCCGCGACCCGCGAAACCTTCACCTACCAGGAAGTACCGGTCGGAGAACCTGCGGCAGGCCAGATTCTGGTCAAGAACGAATATCTGTCCCTCGACCCGGCCATGCGCGGCTGGATGAATGAGGGCAAGTCCTACATCCCGCCGGTCGGTATCGGTGAGGTAATGCGCGCCCTTGGCGTAGGCAAAGTCGTCGCATCGAACAACCCGGGCTTCGCGGTCGGGGACTACGTCAACGGTGCCATTGGTGTGCAGGATTATTTCCTCGGCGACCCAAGAGGTTTCTACAAAGTCGATCCGAAACTTGCCCCGCTGCCGGTTTACCTGTCTGCCTTGGGCATGACCGGCATGACCGCTTATTTCGCTTTGCTGGATGTCGGCGCGCCGAAGGCTGGCGACACCGTGGTGCTATCCGGCGCTGCGGGTGCGGTGGGCAGCATTGCCGGGCAGATCGCCAAGATCAAAGGCTGTCGCGTGGTCGGCATCGCTGGCGGCGCCGACAAGTGCAAATTCCTCATCGATGAACTGGGCTTCGACGGCGCCATCGACTACAAGAGCGAAGACGTGGTGGCCGGGCTTAAACGCGAATGCCCGAAAGGCGTGGACGTGTATTTCGACAACGTCGGCGGTGACATTCTCGACGCGGTGTTGAGCCGACTGAACATGAAGGCGCGCGTGGTCATCTGCGGCGCCATCAGCCAGTACAACAACAAGGAAGCAGTCAAAGGCCCGGCCAACTATCTTTCGCTGCTGGTCAATCGTGCACGAATGGAAGGGTTTGTGGTGATGGACTACGCCGCCCAGTACGCGAGTGCAGCGCAGGAAATGGCCGGCTGGATGGCCAAGGGGCAACTCAAGAGCAAGGAAGACATCGTCGAAGGGCTGGAAACCTTCCCGGAGACGCTGATGAAACTGTTCAGCGGTGAGAATTTCGGCAAGTTAGTGCTGAAAGTCTAAAACCAGCGCAAAACAATGCAGGAGTGAGCCTGCTCGCGATAGCGGTGTATCAATCAACAGTAATGTCGACTGACAAACCCTCATCGCGAGCAGGCTCACTCCTACAATTTGACCTCAGCGTTCGATCAGGCGATTTCGGCTACGACCGAAGCCAGTGCCTGCGCCGGGTCGGCTGCCTGGCTGATCGGACGGCCAATCACCAGATAATCGGAACCGGCATCCAGCGCCTGACGCGGGGTCAGAATGCGGCGCTGATCGTCCTGAGCGCTGCCCGCAGGACGAATCCCCGGCGTCACCAGTTGCAGCGAAGGATGCGCGGTTTTCAGCGCCTGCGCTTCCAGCGCCGAACACACCAGACCATCCATCCCGGCCTTCTCGGCCAGTGCCGCCAGACGCAGAACCTGCTCCTGAGGCTCGATGTCCAGACCGATACCGGCCAGATCTTCACGCTCCATGCTGGTCAGCACGGTCACGCCGATCAACAGCGGCTGCGGGCCAGTGCGCTTGTCCAGCACTTCACGGCAGGCTGCCATCATGCGCATGCCACCGGAGCAGTGCACGTTGACCATCCACACGCCCATCTCGGCCGCGGCCTTGACTGCCATCGCGGTGGTGTTGGGAATGTCATGGAATTTCAGGTCGAGGAACACCTCAAAACCTTTGTCGCGCAAAGTGCCGACGATTTCCGCGGCGCAACTGGTGAACAGTTCCTTGCCCACTTTGACCCGGCAAAGCTTCGGGTCCAACCGGTCGGCCAGCTTCAGTGCGGCGTCACGGGTGGGGAAATCCAGGGCGACGATGATAGGAGTCTGGCAGGCGGACATGGAGGGGCTCTCAGGCAGGACGAAATCGGCGCGCATTGTAGCGGAACCGGGGGCGGCGCGGCACCCGATGATCGGTAAATCGTCGCGATGACCATGATCAAGCATAGCGTTCACCACTATTGTGTCGAACCGGATACACAACCGACACGCCCGCAACAAGCACCCGCGCTAGCCTCGCCAGCCGCAACACGTTCTTACATCAGCACTTCCCGCCTCACGGCAGGACGCCTATGCTGAAACACAAACTCGCAGCCCATCTTTGTGGTTGGCGGCCTACAGGCAGACAAACAGCCCCATGCACAGCAACCAAACGACCATGACGGATGAGCCAAAAGACGACAAGCGCTGGAGCATTCGGGCGCTGATCGTCGACGATGACGTACCGATTCGCGAGCTGATGATCGACTACCTCGCCCGCTTCAACATACACGCCAGCGGCGTCACCGACGGCGCGGCCATGCGTCAAGCGATGCAGGCCGAACATTTTGATGTGGTCGTGCTCGATCTGATGCTGCCCGGTGAAGACGGTTTGTCGCTGTGCCGCTGGCTGCGTGCCGAATCGGACATCCCGATCCTGATGCTCACCGCCCGCTGCGAACCGACTGACCGCATCATCGGCCTCGAACTGGGCGCCGATGACTACATGGCCAAGCCGTTCGAGCCGCGTGAACTGGTCGCGCGGATTCAGACCATTCTGCGGCGGGTGCGCGACGACCGCACCGAGCAACGGGCGAATATTCGTTTCGACAACTGGCGCCTGAACAGCGTCCTGCGCCAATTGATCGCCGACGATGGGCTGGTGGTGCCGTTGTCCAACGCCGAATTCCGTTTGCTGTGGGTATTCATCGAACGTCCGCGCCGAGTGCTCAGTCGCGAACAACTACTGGACGCCGCCCGTGGCCGCTCGATCGAAGCGTTCGACCGCAGCATCGATCTGCTGGTCTCGCGCCTGCGACAGAAGCTCGGCGACGACCCGAAAGCCCCACAGTTGATCAAAACCGTGCGCGGTGAAGGTTATCTGTTCGACGCCAGGGATATCGGCTGATGCGGGCGCGCTTCGACACGCTGTTCGGTCGCCTGTTTGGCGTGCTGTTCGTGGCGATTGTCCTGGCGCACCTGTTGGCTTTCGCCTGGTTCCATCATTACGGGCCGCCACCGCCTCCGCCGCCACCGGAATTTTCCGAGGGTATCGACGGACAACAACCGCCGCCTGACCCGCGTTTCGCCCATCGCCCGCCGCGCCCATGGTTCGGCGGGCCGCTGGTACCGCTGACGTTCCAGTTCATCTCGCTGATGATCGCTGCCTGGTACGGCGCCAAACTGCTGAGTCGGCCGATTCAGCGCCTGAGTGACGCCGCCGAGCGTCTCAGCGAGAACCTAGACAGTCCGCCGCTGGATGAATCCGGCCCACGGGAAGCGCGGCAAGCCGCTCACACCTTCAATCTGATGCAGCGGCGAATTCGCGAACAAGTTCAGCAACGTGCGCGCATGCTCGGCGCCGTTTCCCATGACCTGCGCACACCGCTGTCTCGGTTGAAGCTGCGCCTGGAAAACATCAGCGACGAAAAGCTGCAGGGCCAGATGCGCCAGGATCTGGACGACATGATCGACATGCTCGATGCCACCCTGACTTACCTGCATGAACAGCGTGTCAGCGAAGCACTGCAATTGATGGACGTGCAGGCACTGGTCGAATCGCTGTGCGAAAACGCTCAGGACCAAGGCGCCAACGTCGAAGTCAGCGGCCACTGTGCGCCGTTGCCGGTACAGCCAATGGCGTTGCGCTCCTGCATCAACAACCTGATGGACAACGCCCTGCGTTATGCCGGTCAGGCCCGCATCGAATTGCACGATGAGCGCGAGCAACTGCTGATCCGCGTCATCGATCATGGCCCCGGCATCGCCGCGGACAAACGCGAAGCCGTGTTCGAACCGTTTTATCGCCTGGAAGGTTCGCGCAATCGCAACTCTGGCGGCGTTGGTCTGGGCATGACCATTGCCCGCGAGGCGGCGCAGCGGCTGGGCGGCCAATTGACCCTCGAAGAAACTCCGGGCGGCGGACTTACCGCCATCATTCGCCTGCCCCGCGCCTGAATCCGCCACCGCCAAAATGTAGGAGTGAGCCTGCTCGCGATAGCGGAACATCCGTCGAAAAAGATGCCGACTGACACGCCCCCATCGCGAGCAGGCTCACTCCTACAGTTTTTGTGTACTTTTCACTGTGTACCAGTCGGTACAAAGCTCACATACCCACGACAACTTGCCCCTTGAGGCTGCACAAGCCGGTACACCAGCCGGTTTTCCAGTCCAAGGAGTGAGCCCGATGATCGGTAGCGTCAGCAACTACACGAGCTATACCAGCACCAGCAGCACATCCACGCAAAACGCCCGTAGCCAGCAATTGCAAAAAGACCTGTTCGCCAAACTCGACAGCAACGGCGACGGCGCGGTGGATCAGGACGAACTCAAAAGCGCCCTGTCGCAGGATCAAGCACCCAACACCGACCTGGCCGACGCCCTGATCAGCGCACTGGACATCGACGGTGACGGCGCCATCAGCAGCGATGAACTGAGCAGCGGGCTGTCCAGCGCCGGCAGCACCGCCGACAGCAGCAAAATCTTCTCGGCCCTCGACACCAACAAGGACGGCGTCGTCAGCCAGGACGAACTCACCGCCAGCCTGACCCCGCCGCCACCGTCGCCACCACAAGCATCCAGCGACCAACTGTTCAGCCAGCTCGACACCGATGGCGACGGCAGCATCAGCGCCACCGAACTCGGCAGCGCCTTACAGACCAGCGACAGCAGCACATCGACCGACAGCGACACCAGCGCTGCGTTGCTCAAGGTTCTGGATAGCGACAGCAGTGGCGGCGTCAGCAGCGACGAACTGAAAGCAGCGCTGCAGGCAGGTCGCGATCGTCCTGCTGACGAACAGACAGCCAGCACTCAGACCACCTCTGAGGCGCTGAACCGTATGATTGCCAACCTGAGCAAACAGTACTCGCTCGACAATGCAGCGCCCGTGGGTAAGTACCTGAATGTGGCGACCTGAGGTGATGGGTTGAAACGAGGCTGCGATCTTTAAAAGCAAGATTAAAAGATCGCAGCCTTCGACAGCTCCTACAGGGAATGCGTACACCTGACAGAGATTGGTCGGCTGTCAGGCCGCCATCGCCAGCAGGCTAGCTCCCACAGTTGAATTGAGTACATTCAGTTAGAGATCGGTCGGCTGTCAGGCCGCCATCGCCAGCAGGCTAGCTCCCACAGTTGAATTGAGTACATTCAGTTAGAGATCGGTCGGCTGTCAGGCCGCCATCGCTGAAAAGCCAGCTCCCACAAAAAGCAAAGCCGACCGCATGCTCTTCCACCACTCACAGGATGAGCGTTAGCTCGGCTGTGCTCTTTATCTAAAACGCATCGACGCCTCTATCAGCGCCGATCCTCAACCCGCGCCTGACTCTTGCTCCAATCCGTCAACAAACTATAAGCAACCGCCAAAAGCGTAGGCCCGATAAACAACCCGATAAACCCAAACGCAATCAACCCGCCAAACACCCCAAGCAGCACAATCACCAACGGCAAATTCCCGCCCCGGCTGATCAGATACGGCTTGAGCACGTTATCCACGCCGCTGATGATGAACGTCCCCCAGATCCCGAGAAACACCGCCATCCCGTACTCACCCTTCCAGGCCAGCCACGCGGTAGCGGGAATCCACACCAGCGGTGGCCCCATCGGAATCAGACTGAGCAAAAACGTCACAATCCCCAACACCAGAGCGCCCGGCACACCGGCAATCAAGAACCCGATCAGCGCCAGAATCGCCTGAGCCGCCGCCGTCCCGATCACCCCGTTGACCACCCGCTGCACAGTCCCGGCCACCAGCTCGATGTAATACCCGGCGCGATCACCGATCAGACGCTCCAGCAGACTGTGCACAAACGCCGCCAGACGCGGCCCGTCACGATAGAAAAAGAACACAAAAACGATGCTCAGGGTCAGCTCGAGAATCCCGCCACCGATCTGCGCACTGCGCGCCAGCAACCAGTTACCAACCTGTCCCAGATACGGCTTGATCGCGAGCATCATCGCTGCGCCCTGCTCGTCGATGCTGTTCCAGAGATTGACCAGCCGCTCGCCCACCAACGGCAGACCGCCAAGCCAGGTCGGCGCTTCGGGCAGCCCGTCGACCTGCACATCCTTGATAAACACTGTGGCATCACGAACGTGATCAGCCAGATTAAAACCGAGCCACACCAGCGGCGCCGCCACCAGCAACATCCAGCCAACGGTCAGCAACAACGCCGCCAGCGATTCGCGACCACCGAGTACGCGAGTCAACAAGCGCATCAGCGGCCAACTGGCAAACGCCAGTACCGCGCCCCAGAACAGCGCCGACCAGAACGGCGCCATTACCCAGAAGCTGGCACCAAACAGCACCAACAGCAGGATCTGCACCAGCAGTCGATCGTTATTGAGCATGGAAGGTCTCGAAAAAGTCAGTCAGGCAAAAGAGTAGGCGAACACGCAACGCGTGTCCGCCCCGAAACACTGAATCGCAGACAGCTTATCGCAGCAGATCGATACGCAAGCCAGTGCTTTCGGCGCTGCCGGCTTCCATCCGTGCGGCGCGCACGCCCTGCCCGATCAGCGCCTGACGCCAGGCCTCGGCCTTGACCCCGGAAACCGTGACTCGCAACGTGGTGTCGAGATTCAGACCACGGGAAAGCAGGCGCAGCCAGGTGTCATCGGGATCGCCGGAAAGTTTCGGCAAGTCCAGCTCACCAGTGCTTTTGAGTTGGCGCAACAAGGTCGCCGAGGTCGGCAGCAACTCGCCCAGCGGCGTGCTCGCCTCGAACTGTTCAACGTGCAGATAAGCTTTGCGATTGCCGCGAGTGATGCTGTAGAGCGCCACCAGCGTGTTATCCCGAGGTGCCGCCAGCCTCAACAGCAAATACGCCTGCTGTTCATCGGCACCATAGAGTTTGGAATTGCCGAATACTTCGTTGGCCCACAGGCTGCTTTCGCCGCAATCACGGGCCTGACACCAGAACAGCAATTCGGCGTCCTGCTTTTGCAGGGCTTCGCGAGCGGCGGTAAAGGCTTCGGTAGCAGCGTGTTCCGGGGGCAACTCGTAAGTCACCGAGGTGGTTTGACCACGGGCGCCGACCTGACCGTCGAAACGCAACTGGCCGCTGATCTTGCGGATCGCCCCCATCGGGTAAATCCGCTCCAGCTCCACTGGAGGGCGGTAGTCGACGATCTGCGCATCGGCCAGTCGCGGCACGATCTGCAAATCCTGGCTGCCGGGCACATCGGCGGCGAACAATAAAGGACTGAAACAGCACAGCGCCAGAAGACTGAGTGAGCGCATAGGCAGGCTCATCGGATGGACGTGGCCTGAGCGCCGTCCTGGCTGTTCGAAGTTGCAGCGGTATAAAAATCCATCGTGGTTGTCTCCCATTTCAACCCGCCCAGCCTCGACAGTTGCCCGGTGCAAGTCAAGGAATGGCGAAGAAGCGATTGAAACAGTCTGCGACAAGGTCGGCACCGGACTCGTCGTTCAGGTGCAAATGGTGGCCACCGGGCAGCTGTTCCCGGCTAAAGGGTAGACGCTCCAGCAACTCAGGGTGTTTAGCCAGCATACCGTCGGCTGCGACCACCAATTGCGCAGGACAACTGATCCGTTGCACGAAGGCCATCGCCTGCTCTTCTGTAAGACGCAGCGGCGATGCCAGGGTCAGACGATTGTCGGTGCGCCAGGTGTAACCGCCGGGCACTGGCATCAATCCGCGCTGAGCCAACAGTTCCGCGGCTTCGCGACTGACCGCGACCAAACCTTTCATCCGCGCCTCGATGGCACGGTCGAGGTTGTTGTAGACCGGTTTGCGCTTTTCCCGCAGATCCAGCTGCGCCTGTAGGGCCATGCCCATGCGTTCGGCAGCGTTTTCGCCTTTGTCGGTAGGAGGAATCACCCCATCGATCAACGCCAGATGGGTAATTCGTTCGGGCAGCGAACCTGCCAGCACCATGGAAACAATCGCGCCCATCGAATGCCCGAGCAGGCCGAAACGCTTCCAGCCCAGTTGCTCGGCGACTTGCAGCACGTCATGGGCGTAGTCCCACAACGCGTAACCGGCGCCGTTCGGACGATGCCCGGAATGGCCATGACCGGCCATGTCGAGGGCGATGATCCGCAGGCCTTTGAGCTTCGGCGCCAGCCGCGCAAAGCTGTTGGCGTTATCGAGCCAACCGTGCAGGGCTATCACCGGCAAGCCGTCCTCGGGACCGAACAAATGCGCTGCCAGCTCGATATGCGGCAGGCTCAAACGCACTTCTTCGAAAGTCGGGTTCATGCACATGCCTTTTGCTGACGGGTTTCCCAGCGAGTAAACAGCTCTTTCAACAACAACGCGGTGTCTTGCGGACGTTCGAGCGGGAACATGTGACCACCCTGCATGCTCAGCGATTCACCTTGCGGCAGGCGGTCGACAAAACTGGTGTGATGGCGCATGACCACGCGACTGGTGTGCCCCCGCACCACCGCCAGCGGCACTTTCAGTTGCCGGGTGCGTCCCGGACTGGTGTGCGGCACGCCGCGATAGATGCTGATTTCGGTGGCAGGATCGAAGCGCAGCCGCAGCTTGTCGCCGACCTGATGCAAACCGTGTTGCAGGTAAGCGTCGAAACACTCTGGATCGAAACCACGAAACAGCGTCTTGCCAGCAAAGTAGCTGCGCGCACTGTCGAGGTCGGCAAATTCTTCACGCCGGCCAAGGGTGCGGCCGGCAGGTGTCAGCTTGTCGATGAAACCAAAACGCTTGGCGGCACGGATGACCCACTGATCGGTACGGGTCAGCACTGGCGAATCGAGCATCACCACGCCGCGATACAGTTCCGGGCAACGCAGCGCGGCATGCAGGTGCAACACGCCACCAAAGGAATGACCGACGCCCCACACCGGTTGATCTTGCTGCTGCAAGTGGTGGATCAGTTCATCAACCAGGTTGTACCAGTTGTCATCCGCCGGAAAACGCGGGTCATGGGCATGCTGCTGCAGATGCGCGACCCGGTACTCGGGCGCCAGCGCCTCGAACAACTTGCCATAGGTGCCCGAGGGAAACCCGTTGGCGTGGGCGAAAAAGATCGGTTGCGACATGCGGGTACATCCATGAGCGGGAAACGTGGTGTTGATTGTCCGTAAGACCACGTTTCGCGGCAATGACCATAACTGCCAGAAATAGTGGTGGAGATGTCGCAAAAGCAAAGATCGCAGCCTTCCGCAACACACATTCCAATGTAGGAGCTGCCGAAGGCTGCGATCTTTTGATCTTTAAAATTATCTGGCGGGTGGCTGCGCTCCCAGCGGCACCACCGCCATGGTCAACCGCGACACGCAACTGGCCTTGCCTTCATCACTGGTCAATCGAATATCCCAGACATGCGTCGTACGCCCGATGTGAATCGGCTTCGCCACCGCCGTCACCCGCCCCGTGCGCAAGCCGCGCAAATGGTTGGCGTTGATTTCCAGCCCTACGCAATAAAACTTGCTGGCATCGATACACAGATAACTGGCCATCGAGCCGACGGTTTCCGCCAGCACCACCGAAGCACCGCCATGCAACAAACCGTAAGGCTGGTGAGTCCGGTGGTCGATGACCATGCTCGCGGTCAGGGACTCGTCGTCGAATGCTTCGAAGCGGATGTCCAGCACTTCGCCGATGGTGTTTTTCTGGATTGCATTCAACTGCTCGATGTTCGGAGTGGTACGCCACAAGGTCATCGCAGACTTCCTTTGTTGTTTTAGTCGTCGTTCAATCCTGCCACAGCACCGCCTCGCTGCGCTCGCTCCATTCTTCGAAGCGCGCACCGTAAGTGTCTTCGATGACGTTGCGCTTGATTTTCAAAGTCGGCGTGAGGAAACCGTTCTCCACCGCCCAACTGTCCCGGACCACCACCAGCCGCCGCAAACGCTCATGCTTGTCGAGCACGGCGTTGACCTCCTCCAGGAGTTTTTCCAGACTTGAATGCAACCCGGCCCGCGCCGCGCCAGCCGCATCCTGCAAGCCGACCGCCGACAACACGCAAAGGCCCAGCGGCGCACTCAGGCCATCCCCGACCACACACACCTGTTCGATCCGCGAATGCACTGCCAGGCGGTTTTCAATCGGTGCCGGCGCGACGTATTTGCCCTTGCTGGTCTTGAAGATCTCCTTCAACCGCCCGGTCAGGCGCAAACGACCTTCAGGGTCCTGCTCACCCTTGTCACCCGTGCGCAGAAAACCATCTGCGGTGATGGTCTCGGCAGTTTTTTGCGGTTCCTTGAAATAGCCGAGCATGTTCGCCTGACTGCGCACCTGCACCTCGCCGGACGCATCGATACGCACCTCGACGTCCGGACACGGCTTGCCGATCCAGCCTTGTTTGTACTGGCCCGGCAGGCAAATGTGCGAATAACCGCAACTTTCGGTCATGCCGTAGACCTCCAGCACCTCGAGCCCGAGCTTCTGATACCAACTGAGCAAGGTCTGCGGCACCGGCGCCGCGCCGGACAAGGCGATGCGCAAGGCATCCAGCCCCAGTCCCGCGAGCACTTTGTGGCCAACGCGCTTGCCAATAAACGGCAGCCCCAAAAGGAAATCCAGACGCTTCGCCGGGATCTTGCTGTACACACCCATCTGAAATTTGGTCCAGATGCGCGGCACGCCGAACATCGCGGTCGGCCGGGCCCGTTGCAGGTCGGTGATAAAGGTGTCGAGGCTCTCAGCGAAAAACACCGTCTGGCCGGTATAAATCGAGGCCAGTTCGACGAACATCCGCTCGGCGACATGACACAGCGGTAAATACGACAACAGGCGATCGGTCTCATTGAGACCGAACAGTTGCGTGCCTTGAGTAGTGGCAAAACCGAGATTGGCAAAACTGTGCATCACGCCTTTGGGCATACCAGTGGTGCCAGAGGTGTAAATGATCGTCGCCAGTTGCTCGGCGGCGGGACGCGGATCATCCTGAATCGGCGAACTGCGCTGGAGATCGTCCCAACTGAAATCGAACTCACCGGGCGGATGCAGCGGCAGACTGATCGTCGGCAGATCCGCCGGCACACCTTTCGACATCCCTGGCCAATCATCAAGCTTGCCAATAAACGCCAACACACTTTGCGAATGAATCAGTACCTGCCCCGCAGAATCCGCAGTGAGATTCGGATACAACGGCACTGACACATGCCCGGCCATCCAGATCGCCAGATCGGCAATGATCCAGTGCGCACAATTCTTCGAAATCAGCGCGATATGACTGCCTTGCGGCAACTCCCGCGCGCGCAACCAATGAGCCGCACAACGCGCCTGATGACCGACATCCGCCCAAGTCAGCGTCTCGACCTGCCCGCCGCCGACCGGCTGCACCAGAAAACGCAGGCGCGGGTGCCGGGCCTCACGCTCGTAAAACACATCCAGCGGCAAACGGAATGCGGCAGACATGCGACTCGCTCCTGTTTTTTTGGTCTGGAGCAAGCGTAGTCAACCAAGCAAGTGCTTGGTTGATTTTTTAACAAGAGGAAACAAGATCGAAAGATCGCAGCTTTCGGCAGCTACAGATTGAGTACATCCAAAAGAGATTGGTCGGCTGTCAGGCCGTCTTCGCTGGCAGGCCAGCTCTCACAGGGATTGAGTACATCCACTGGAGATTGTGTCGGCTGGCAGGCCGCCATCGCGAGCAGGCTCACTCCTACAGATGATTGGGTACATAAGAGATTGGTCGGCTGGCGGGCCGTCTTCGCTGGCAAGCCAGCTCCCACAGGGATTGAGTACATCCACTGGAGATTGTGTCGGCTGGCAGGCCGCCATCGCGAGCAGGCTCACTCCTACAGATGATTGGGTACATAAGAGAA